>NZ_CAJNOB010000056.1 GCF_905250085.1 Candidatus Methylacidithermus pantelleriae | reverse complement strand
CTGTCCAATCCGCTCCTCCGACCGCCCCTGGGCTTGAGCCAACTCCCCTAACCGCTCCTCCGTCCGCCTCTGAGCCTCAGCCAACTGCTCAATCCGCTCTTCCGACCGCCACTGGGCTTGAGCCAACTCCTCTAACCGCTCCTCCGTCCGCCGCTGAGTCTCAACCAGCTGAGCTAGAACCTCCTCTAGGCGTCCAACCCGTTCGTCCAGGTGTCCAACGCGTTCCTCCGTCCGGCTCTGAGCCTCGGCAAGTTGTCCCAGGCGTGCTTCCGTGTTTCGCTGAGCCTCTATTAGGGCTTGAACTTTGGTTGCAAGTACGGTTAGTTCCTCCTGGGTTCGTTCTTGGGCTGCAGCAAGTCTGCGCACTAGCTCGGGAAGTTGCAGAAATTCCTCTCCAAGGACCGATGCCCGCAGGGCGTTTTTCCACTCCGGGTGCTCCTCTAAAATCCGCAACAAGTCCCCAAGATCTGCCAATCCAAATGGCATGGCTCCCATATTGTACATCATCCGAAAAAAAGCCTAAACCTTGTTGCGACCAGCCTGTGGCGATACGACCCTCGAAAGGGGACCAAGGAGCGGCTTCCTCTTCCCGCGCTTTGATGCCCGTTGGAAGCCCATGGCCTTTCTAGCGCAGGCTGCCCCCGATTGCCAAAGGCTTCCAAGAGTAAACAGCCCACGACTCAAGTCGCAGTCTTTATCGTAGAACGACGTCATGCCATCCCCGGCACCGGTCCGGTTGACAGCAACCCTTGGCAAGACCGCGCTCTTGCCGATCCCAGCAGGATTCCAGCTTGGATTCCCGTCGCTCCGCGCCCCAAGACGAAAGGTTTCACACACGAAAGGCTACATGCTGCCGGCGGGCGCTAGTAAGAACAGACCCGCAGGGCATTGAAACTCTTGGTCCATCAACCCCAACCGCCGCGGAAACGATCGCTTAACTTTTCCCAGCGAAAACACGAGCCCGATCCCGCAAAAAACACTGCTCGACCCGCGCGTAGAGGGCCCCAGAGGTGTTAAGCAACGCCCCCTGGTCGATCATCACCGCAACCGTCTCTGGCAACAGAATAGAGAGCTTACTCATGCGATCGGTTCGACCGCCTTCTTGGCACAATTTCGTGGAGACCTCTTCCCGTAAAGCCTGGCACACAATGAAACCATGACCTCATCGAGGGCGCGCACGATATCGTCGCTCATCCCATTCGGATCCACCAACAGGATGGATTGACTCTCCGCGGCCAATGTCGCTTCCCGGTAATCGGAACGCAAGCGCATCAGCCGGTCGCACTCCTCGACCAGGATAACGCCAACCTTCGGATCAGAGACCTGCCCAACGAGCCCTCTGCTATCGCCGTTCATCCTAGAGCCGCCTTCCTTGACGGCCTTGACAATCCACAACGCTTTGCTTGAGAGCAAACTTGGACAACCCAAGCCAACTGCCGGTCTCAATCCGCTGGTTCATCGGCGCTTGTACGCCCGCGCGGAAAAGCTCCACGCCATCGGGTGATGCCGCCTCCGCATACACGATCACCGTTCCGGTCGGCAACCACCCTGCGGGAAGAGGCTAACGCCCCTCCTTCGACATCCGCCAACCCGTCTTGTAGCCAACACTCTGCCGTCTGGCCCACGCAGGTGACTTCCTTCGGATAAATGCCGTGAAGAGCCTTATGTGCGGCTATATTTTTTTCGCTGCTGGCGACTCCTTACTCAAAAGAAAAACTTTCCCCACACCCACATAAGGCTTTCGCATGGGGGTTACGGAACCGAAAACTCTCATTTACTCCCGATCGCCCGTAGTCGATTTCCAGACCATCCAGCCAGCGAGCAAATTCCTTCGGGATCAACAGCCGAATCCCTTTCACTTCTACAACCCACTCCTCCGAGGAAACCGGTTCTTGGGTGACTTGCATTTTGTAGCTATAACCCGCGCAACCACTCCGGCACACCCCGATGCGCACAGCGCATGCCAAAGCGTTTTCGCCCAGAAATTTCTTCAGTCGTTCTGCGGCTTGGTCGGTCAGATGGATTCGGATGGGTTGGAAGGTAGACATAGCAGGAAAGCCGAGCAATGCGTTTGGTTTATACGCAGAAGGATGACCCACAACTACACGTGCGAACCGCGTTTGGATTATCAATCGTAAATTGAGCTCCCTCAAGGTCTTCCTTAAAATCAATCCGGGAGCCCACCAGTACCGAAAGACTTCGCGGATCGACTAGCAAAGTGACTCCATTTTGGGCAATGACCGCGTCCCCCGGCCGACTCCCTGGATCCAGAGCGAAGTTATACTGGAGGCCGGAGCAACCTCCTCCGGTCACGTACAAGCGCCACTTTAGCTCGGGGTTACCCTCCTCTGCAAGAAGCTGAGCAAGCTTGTGAGCCGCTCGCTCAGTAATTTCAATAGGTGCACCTTGCTGGACATTTTCCGTCTCTTTCTCCATACCTTTCCTCCTTCGGACCTAGGAGCCAACTTTCGTATGACCCACGGTGGCCGCAAGCTTTCCTAAGTCTATCCTTTCATCGTGAGACTGGCCAACCCTAAAATCTTTGAACCATCTTTTTGCGGTTTTGCAACTCTTGGACTCTTCGCCACTGCTTGTCAGCTTAACCCCCTTCTTCATATCGCTTTTCTTTTGCCATTCTGCGGCGGTTACCTGGGTATCACCGTGCTCTCCACGGACCCGCAGACGATCGGTGGCTCCTATCCCCGGTGCGGATGCGTCCAAAAAAGCAAATCAAAACGCTGACACCTTCTTTTGTCCCTTTTTTATTATCGAAAAGGAAGCGAGCAAGTAAGAGCTTGAGCCATGCGGAGGTTGTGGGGCGCGGGCGCTCGGGAAAAGCCTGGGTTAATGCTCTAGCTCGGGGTTGCCGCCAACGCCTGTCGTCTCCTAGCTAGAACCTGGCACGCTGCGCGAATCCTCCCCAGCACGTAATAAACCGTCTGGCTTCGAATGCGAACGAGCTGTCCCCCTACAATTTTAGGGACAAAATCGCTGGAAAGCTCTAGGATTTCCTCGAGAGTCGCGCCCTCTAGTCCCTCGCATAAAATCGACGTCATGGCTTTGGTCAGGGTTTGGACCGCAGGCCCGAGACGCATGCGCACGCTCAGCTTCTTTTCCGGATCAAGTCGAAGAAAAACCCCGACGGTGTCTGTGCATTCCTCATCCTTGCGGACATCCTCGAGATCAAACCGCTCCCCTTCCTTCGGTTCGTACCGAGAAGCCGTATCGGCAAAGGCAACCAAAAGCTCACACCGTTCCTCTTCGGAAAGAGGCGTAAAAAGCTCCACAATCTGCGCTAGGCGCTTCGGGTAGACGTTCGTCTCTTCCTTCGAGCAAACCCCTTCCACCATAACCGTTACCGTTCGATGGGTGCCCGCACCTTATTGCCCCATTCCGTCCAGGATCCGTCGTAGTTGCGCACCTTAGGCAGCCCAAGGAGGTAGGTCAGAACGAACCAGGTGTGGCTGGAACGCTCCCCGATGCGGCAATAAACAATGGTCTCTTTGTCAGGAGAAAATCCGATTTGCTCTTGGTAAATTTGTTGGAGTTCCTCAGCCGACTTAAAGGTTCCGTCGTCGCGGACCGCTGTTTTCCAAGGGACATTTTTCGCCCCAGGGATATGACCCCCACGTAGCGCCCCCTCCTGAGGATATTCGGGCATGTGCAAAAGTTCGCCCCGATACTCTTGCGGGCTCCTCACATCAATCAGCGGACCTCCGTTCCGAGAAAATTCCAACACCTCTTCATAAAAGGCCCGGATATCTCGGTCGTAGCGTTGCTTGGGGACAGGGTACTCGGTTCTGGGATAGCTGGGCTTTTCGCGCGTAAGAGGCCGCCCTTCCCGGATCCACTTGTCCCGCCCCCCATTGAGAATTTTGACCTTCTGGTGGCCAAACAGACGGAAAGCCCACAAAGCATAGCAAGCCCACCAGTTGGACTTATCCCCATAAAAAATACACGTGGTTTCCGGAGCGATCCCGTTACGCGAGCAAAGCTCCGCGAAAGCCTCCGGAGAAATGTAATCCCGCACCACGGGATCCTGGAGATCCCGCCGCCAATCGATGTGGACGGCTCCAGGAATATGTCCCGTATCGTACAGAAGAACGTCCTCGTTGCTTTCAATGACCCGAATGTCCGGATCGTGCAGGTGTTCAGCAAGCCAGGACGTCTCGACTAATGCTTCAGGATGGGCATAGCCTTTACTCATCGGTGGATCCTTTCGTTTACTTACCGGAAAAGTAGAGAATCTAGCTCAAAAGTAAAGGAGGAAGTAAGAAGCCACTCCCAAGCTCAGGTAAAGCCTTCTCGAAGCTTACCCTTTGCGGGGAATCCCGTGTGCTTGTATTTTCCCTCTTGCCCCGGTGGAGGCAAACTCCAAGACAAAAAGCATGGAACCACAACCGATCCTTCCTCAAGGGGGTTACCCGGTCTGGGAAGTTCCTCCCGAGTCGTACTTGAACGACCCAGAGTACCCTCCTTTTTGGGTCGCAGCTCGTCGTCAAGCGTACCAAGAGTTTTTATCGCTCCCCTTCCCCAGCGGAAAGGATGAGCGCTGGCGTTTCACCAGCTTGCACAAAATTGGGTTGGAACGCTTTTTTGTGGTGGACAAGCCAGAGCAAGAGGCCGCCCTCCAGCTTCGAAAAGAATACCAAGCGCGCAAGGACAATCGGTGGAAGCTCGTCCATTGGGGAGAAGAACCTCTCTGGCGGTGGCCGGAGCCTGGCCAGTCGTCCCAGGTCGTTTTTTGTCCCCTGCTGGAAGCGGCCCAGAAGTTTCCTCAATTGGTTCAACCTTTTTTCTTTCGGGAAAAAACTCGTCTTGGGGGCGAAAAATTTGCGGCCCTCACCCGTCTGTGGTGTCGCAATGGGTGTTTCCTCTACGTGGGAGAACGGACAACCCTGGCAGATCCCCTGGAAATCGAGATCTTTTCCCCTCATTCCCCTAGGGCGATTTTCCCTTACATTCTTATCGTTGTAGGACGCTGTGCCTCCGCGCGAGTCCGGATCCGGCTCCGGGGGACAGAGCCAGAAGGGGGGCCTGCTTTTTGTTCCCTCATTCAAGATCAGTTTGTCGGAAGCGGAGGAGAACTTCGGGTTTCCGTCCTCCAGGATTGGCCATTGGGAACCGTTTCTCTCCAGATGGGGTCTACCGTGGTGGACCGGGATGGACGAGCAATCACCTTGCACGCAAACCTAGGGGCCAGTTACGCACGGTTGGAAAACCACAGCAAGCTTGTCGGCCCGGGAGCCCAGAGTCTTATGCTTTCGGCCACGCTAGCCCGAGACGGGCAGGAGTTTGACCAGCGGACATTCCAAGAACACGTAGCCGGTCACACGACGAGTGATCTTTTGTACAAAAATGCCCTCGCCGATCGGTCCCGAACGATTTTCGCCGGAATGATCGATGTTGACCCCCAGGCCCAGGCGACCGATGCCTATCAGTCCAACCGCAATCTTCTCTTAAGCGAGGAAGCGGAGGCCAATACCCTCCCGGGCCTGGAAATCATGGCAAATGAGGTCCGTTGTACCCATGGAGCAACCGTGGGGCCCCTGGATCCCGAAGAGCTTTTTTACCTGCGGCAACGTGGTATTCCTCTCCCTTTGGCCAAAGTTTTGCTTGTCCGAGGGTTTCTGGAAGAAGTGCTCGGACGGTTTGGTGACGGCGAGCTAACGGAAGAATTTCTGACGTTGGTGGAAGAGCGACTGGCCCAAAGCCAGCATCCGGCGAAGGGGTAGACGGTTTACTCCACAAAAGCTCAAAAGGGAAAAAGTCTTGGACCCGGCAATGCCTGCACCCACTGGGGGAAAATGCGAGACCCGGTTGGGGTCTCTCTGGCAAAGGTTTTTTCGCCTGCGCCACGTTCCAAAATCGGCGCGGAGCCGGGACACGCCGAATCCCTTACGACGGGTGCTTGGAGCCCCCGAGCTTATCGCGCTCGGTGTGGGCGGGATCATCGGGGCAGGAATTTACGTTCTGACAGGGGCAGTCGCCAGCCAACACGCCGGCCCGGCGGTATGCCTCTCTTTTGTTTTATCCGGAAGTAGCTGCGCCCTGGCAGCGCTGTGTTATGCCGAGCTTGCGTCCATGATCCCCGCCGCAGGTAGCGCCTACGTGTACGCCTATGCAACTATGGGAGAGGCAATGGCTTGGACGATCGGGTGGAGCCTTGTGCTCGAGTATCTCTTTACGGTGGGGCTCGTTTCCATCGGATGGTCCGGTTATTTTAGCAGTCTTCTTCGGGACATCGGCATTTTGCTACCGCCCGAATGGACCGCCCCTTATGGGACTCACCTCGTTCAACTGCCTGGCCAAGGATGGGTGATCGCGACCGGAGAGCTTGCGCAATGGTTGCGCGGGCACGGAGTGCACATGGAGGACCTTCCACAAGCATCCGGATGGGTAAACGTGCCCGCCGTCGCCATTGTGCTCTCCCTTTCGGCTTTGCTCGTGCTGGGGATCCGGGAATCTGCAACCTTGAACACGGCGATTGTCCTTTTTAAGACCGGTGCACTTCTTTGTTTCGTGGCAGCCGCGTTCCGTTATCTCACTACCCATCCCGAGGTTTGGCATCAAAACTGGGATCCCTTTGTTCCTCCCAACCGGGGCGAGTTTGGCCAATTTGGTTGGAGCGGGGTCTTGCGCGGGGCAGGGATGATCTTTTTTGCGTACCTGGGTTTTGATGTCGTCTCTACTGCGGGGCAGGAAGCGAAAAACCCTCAAAGAGACCTTCCGATTGGAATCCTCGGAAGTCTTTCCCTTTGCACGATCCTCTACGTACTGGTAGCTATCGCATTGACCGGGGCGGTTCACTACTCGCGGTTGGCCGTCCCGGATCCCATTGCAGTAGGAGTGGAAGCCATAGGAGCTCGCTGGTTAGCCCCCGTTGTGAAGTTGGGAGCCATCAGCGGCATAAGTTCGGTCATTTTGGTTTTTCTTCTTGGCCAGTCGAGGATCTTTTGGGCAATGGCCGAAGATGGGCTTCTTCCACCGCATCTTGCCCGGATTCACCCCCGCTTTCAAACCCCCTACGTTGCGACTGTGGTGAGCGGAGTAGCAGGAGCCCTGCTGGGAGCCTTTTGTCCCATTCTTGTGCTCAACGAGCTTGTGAGTATCGGCACTCTTTTTGCCTTCATCCTCGTCTGCCTGGGAGTTCTCATCCTTCGGCACACCCAGCCGGAGCTCCCTCGCCCCTTTCGCGTCCCCTGGGTACCCTGGCTGCCGCTAGCTGGCGTTGGGATTTGTTTTCTCCAGATGGTTTCCCTTCCTGCGCGGGCCTGGGCAAGACTTATTTTGTGGCTCATTCTCGGGTGGGCCCTCTACCTAGGCTATGGAATCCACCGAAGCAAAGCCTGCCAAGAGCTTCCAGCCCCTAGTCCTAAATCGGCCTCTCCGGGTGCGTAACGTGAACCGGCAATCCACGCTTACGAGCGGTCTGCGTCTACCCTAGACTGCCGAGCTCCCCAGGCCTATGGAGCGCAAGATCCCTTTTCCTAAGACAGCCAAGTTAGGACCCTTACCATAAGGAGGAAAAAAACCGTTCCTCAAACCATAGACAACCATTCCCCTACCAGAGAGGATCATCCCGGACGCCGGCCGAACAGCGCTGCCTGCGATTTGCGTGCCGGCGTTTCACCGGCAAAGCCCAGGCAGCGCCCAGCCCCGGGTTTTCGCGCGACGGAGCCGCGCGAGGCCATCCATTGCCTCGCGACAGGGCATGCGCTGTATCCGCCGCTTTAAGTCTCTTCCGAAACCCCACCATGCAAATGACCATCCATGGTTTGTCCGATTGCTTGGAGATTGCGCAAAACTGACACGACCGCCATTGGCCAGTACGCACCACTGCCTCTCGCCCCAACGGGCCTTCGGAGACTGCCAACCCTCTCCGGGCAAAGGCACGAGGCGGTGTCCTGGTAAAAACCTGTGCCATGACGGCACGCGGTTGACCGCACCGATCAGAGACGTGTAGGCCGGGTCGACTTCGGTTGACCTCGACCCCGGCGCGAAAAACGCCAACTTCACCATCGCGATCGCCTTCGTGTAGGCGAAGGAAGAGAGCGAGCGGGTCGGAACGGCATCCACTGACTCCAGCTGCGCCTCCCTCTTGAGTAGATCCAGTCGTTCCCTCACCCGCGGCTTGCCCGATTCGCCAACAGACCCGGGCGATCTCTTTGCAGACGCAAGCAACAACCGCTCTGGTCTCTTCCTCGCTCTTACCCTAGGGATGGAATCGGATCCCGCGGACTCTCACTGGATTGCCAAAGCGGTCCGTTTTCGCTAAGGCGAGGCGGTCTTCGTTGGGGTCGATCCCAACTGCTCCCGGAAAAGCCGGCGTGTTACCAAGGAAACGGGCCCGCAGCTCGACGCTTGCCAACACCCACCACTCCTTTTCGGTCCCGCACGAGGCGGTAAATTCAAACGCAAGATCCCTCCTCTTTCCGGCCAAGCTTCCCCTGTCTTGGTTGTCCCGGTCACCATCCGGCTGGTCGAGAGTATCGCGAAAATCGCTTTCTAGCCGTAGGCGAAGCACACCCCCCTCAAAAACCAGGTATTGACTCGGGCTGCCCCGGTCCGTCCGGCAGCCGCAACCGCAATAAGCCCAGAGACTTCCCTCCGGGGATACCGTGGCTTGGCAGGAGAGGTTCCCTGGGGTCTAATCCGCCCACCCCCAGGCACAGAGAACCGGCTACTCGGCTCCGTTTGGCCATCACTCTTGCACCAGGGAGCCCATGGAGCTCCGTCCGCAGGAGGGCCAACCGCGGCTTTTTCTCGTGCCACACGTTTCGAGGCCCGCTTCTTCTCCCCCAGGCTTGTGGATCACCTTTTGTACTCCCCTGATCCCCTCCTTAGCTTCCTCAAACGAGCTCAAAGCCGCCGTTGGCCAATCGAAGCTATCGTTGCTTCGAGCTCGGACCCGGAGGGCATGGAACTCTCGGGCGGTCAAGCCAAACCGCCGCAGGAAGAGGATCAATGGCCCCCGTTGAGCGAAACAGGAGCCGGCATGTGACAGAAAAACACCTTCGCCGAGCTCGCCCGCAGAGCGCGGCATAGGTGTTACGCAAGGCCCCCTGTTCGACCGTCACCCGCAACGCCGTCTGGTAAGGGAGAATAGCCAGCTTACCCATGCGATGGCTTCGAGCGCCTTCTTGGCACGGCTCTGCGCGGATTTCTTCCCGTAACGCCTGGCCCAGAAGGAAACGATCCCCTCATGCAGGTCGCGCATGATAGCGTGAGTCATCGATCTCCTTGGGATTCACCACCGGGATGGATCAACTGTAGCCGGCCAATGGTACTTCCCGGTACTCGAGACCGAAGCGCATCAGCCGGTCCCGCTCCTCGACCAGGATGACGCCAACCTTGGAGTCACAGACCCACCCAACGAGCCCTCTGCGATGTCCGTTCCTCCCAGGGCCGACCCCCTTGACGATCATGACGATCCGCAACAGTTTCCTGGAGAAGCTAACTCGGAGAACCCAAGCCAATTGTCTCTCTCAAATCCGCTGGTTCATCGGCACGGCGCTTGCACAGCCGCACGTAGAGGGCCACGCCATCGGGTTGTGCCGCCTCCCCATGCACGATCACCATCCCGGTCGGCAACGATTCTGTGGGAACAAGCAAATGCCCCTCCTTACCCATCCCCCAAACCGTCTTGTAGCCAACACCCTGCCGCTTGGCCCACGCACTCTACTTTATTCGGATAGGGTGCGATACAGAGCGTTATGTGTACCTATGTTTTTTAGCTATTGGCAGACCTCAAACGCAAAAAAGAAATCCTTCCCATGCTCGACTCGCTTTGGAACTTCCCAGGGGAAAAACTTCTTCTCAACGGTACGTCGCTGTAAAAAGGAAAGGCAAAACCTTTTCCGATCGGACAATAGCCCGCCTATAGCCAGCCTCGCTTTCGAAAATCCTCAAGATTTTGAGGAAAGGACGTTCGCACATATTCCAGCATAAATTTGACAAGAGAAATTTCCCACGCGTCGTCCACCCCCACGACGATCGCCGCCAGGGGGTCTCCCTTTGCCTCTACCTCGGCCTCGACCCTCTCCAGGGTGACCTCCAAGGGCTCGCGGACCTCGTAACACTCCACCTCTTCCTTCCGCATCCGAAAACCGTAACGCAGAAAGACAAACTCCCGAGAATGCTGGGCCAGGTACTGGACGTATTCTTGCGCTTTGGCTCCAAAACCATCCAAGAGAATTTTGGCCATATAGGTCGGGGTAACAATTCTCGGGCGCTCCGCTTCCATCTTCCCCTCACGCACAAAACAGACATCCACCAGATCCATGTGAGCCGTCACCAAGTGGTAGTGCACAAGCGAGCTCCCTAGCGTGTCAATGCTCCGACGCGGAACCCGCAGGACCTGGGTGGCCGCCATCGCGTATTCAAACTCATCCTCAAGCTTTGCCATCGTTTCGTTCCTTCCCTTTGAAGACAAACCCCTACTCGGAGAATCCTCGAAGAACAATCAAACAAATTTTCCCGGATTGAGCATCCCCTTTGGATCCAGGGCCCGTTTGATTTTGCGATGAATCTCCCGCACGGGCTCGGAGACCGCCTGAGGCCACCAGGAAAGTTTGGCAAGCCCAATCCCGTGTTCGCCCGTAAGAACCCCGCCCCACCCAAGAACCTGTGCAAAAAGCTCATCCAGCGCCCGCTGCGCCCGTGTCTTCTCCTCCTCTTGATTGGGGTTCACCATAAGATTGACATGGATGTTCCCATCCCCCGCATGCCCAAAAGCAGCAATGGGGATGCCCCACCGCCGGGCAAGCTCCGATACAAAGGAAAAAAGATCCACCAGCCGGCTCCGTGGCACGGTCACATCCTCATTTAACTTTAGAAGCCCCTGGTGAGAGAGCGCACGGGAAAAACTCCGGCGCGTGGACCACAATCGTTCACAGGAGTCTTCCTCCCAGGCACTTTCCACCGCAATCGCGCCAGCCTCCAAAAGAATTTGGCTCACACGCTCCCCCTCTTCTCGCACGGCTTGCGGTCCGCCGTCAACTTCTACCAAAAGATGCGCTTGCCCGGGGGGAAGGGATACATCGGTTAGGTAATGGCGGGCCGCTTCCACCGTGAAACGATCGGCAATCTCCAGAGCCGAAGGAAGCAGCCCGGAAGTAAGAATGTTTTCCACCGCAGCCGCGGCCCTCTCGATTGCCTCAAACCCGGCCGCAATCACGGCGCGAGCCGGGGGATGGGGAATAAGGCGCAAGGTTGCCTCGGTGACCACCCCTAAAAGACCCTCGGAACCCACGAACAGGCTTACGAGATCAAACCCGGTTTTATTTTTGTGAGTTCGTGATCCCACCCGGACAATGGTCCCTTCCGCGAGAACGACCTCCAATCCCAAAACGTAATGTTTGGTAACGCCGTACTTGAGCGAGCGGGCCCCCCCAGCATTGGTCGCGATATTGCCCCCGATCGATGACTCGTGAAGGCTTGCCGGATCCGGGGGATAGAAATAGCCCAGCCGGCGAGCTTCTTGCGCTAGCTTTCCTGTAATCACCCCGGGTTCCACCACGGCAACTCCATCGACCGGATCGATTTCTCGGATCCGGTTCATGTACGCAACGGACAAGACGATGCCACCACGAACCGGGACACACCCTCCGACATATCCCCTACCTGCGCCCCGCGCCGTTACCGGAATGTCTCTTTCCCAAGCAAACCGGAGAACGGCCGACACCTCCTCTACCGTCCGAGGGAAAACCACCGCCTCCGGTAACGCACGGGCCAGCCACGCATCCGTCCCGTGTTCCGCAAGGACTTGTGGTTCGCAACTTACCCGGCCCAAGGGCAATAGCTTTTCCAATTGAAAGATCCACCCAGCCTTCTGCGAGCGAGTTTCACCAGTATCCATGGAACTTGCCTCACGTACGTCTCCCTACCGTAAGGTAGCGCGTCATCGCTGGCACTTCCTTGCCGAGAACCTAGAAACATTTCTTTGCCGCATCCGGCCGTTCCCAGCCGGACACGCCGGTCGTTCACTCATGCACGTCGCCAGCCTCCCCCCTTGTTGCCGGACTCTAGACCAAAGAGAAGGGATTACGTCCCGTCTGCGAGCCGTTACGGTTTCCCGGTCACCCCCGGTGACGGCAGACAATAGGGTGACCCTGTCACGTTATGGCACACCCTATCAAAGGTCAACGTTCGATCTACCCGATTGAAAAAGGCGTCAATAGCTCTCATCTCCTTCTCTTTCCCTTGCAGGCGAACTGAAACCACTCGCAACCGATCCAACGCTTGCCTTGGGGATTTTTTCTCGGACAAAAGGACCTTTCTTTCCCGATCCGAAAGCGCCGGCGGGTCTCCTTTGGGACCCGTTCTTTCCCACCCCGTGGTGTCCTCCCCAGGAAAAAGTCGCCGGTCAAGGGAAGAGAGGCTCCCCCACAACTGACCGCGTATCCGCACGATTCTTTGGGTTCTCTCCAATGGGCGTGCGCCCGGTCCGAAGGTTTCCCTTTTAGGCCTAGGGATTTCCTCGGAAAAACGCCCGGCCCATCCATGCTCACAGGTCCCATTGGAGGCGAAGGCAAAAATTGCGCCTTCTCCGCTTTGTTGTCCAAAAAACCTCTCCTTTCGTTTGGCTCTCGGTAAAGCTAGAGGCCATAATGGTGCATGGCCTTTTGGGTTGGTAGGTTTTTCCCTCAACCCCTTCGGGTGGGCTCAACCGTTCCCGACGTCCTTTTGCAAGACCCCAGCGGGCACACACAGAATCTTCGAGCCTGCATCCCATTAGAAGGGTGGACGCTACTCTACTTTTTTCCGAAGGCTTTTACTTTCGGCTGCACAGCCCAGGCATGTCATCTTAAGGACCGATTTTCCCAGCTTGCCCAAGCCCGGATCACGATCCTGGGAGTAAGCACCGATCCTCCTCACCGGTTAAGAGCCTTTGCCCAAAGATGGGATCTTCCCTTTCGCCTCCTTTCCGATTCCCAACGGCAGGCCGCCCGAGCTTTTGGTGTCCCCGTCGTCTTGGGCTTGGCACTCCGACAGGCCTTCCTTTTTCGCGGGCATATCCTAGCTTGGCGAGATCTCCATCCTAGGCCCACTCGGCTAGCGGAGGACATTTTGTGCGCCCTGCAAAATTACCCTTCCTTGGGTGGCTCCAGCTAGAAGACGGGAAACCGAGTTTGGCCGTCCTTTATCAACCCGAAGAGACGGCAAGGCTTCCCCTGTGGCTATTCCACCGGGGACTGGCCATGGTCTTTGCCATTGCCTTTGCCTCCGCCGCCGTTCAAATTCGCGGGCTGGCAGGGAGCCAGGGAATCCTTCCCTGCGAGCAGGTTTTTGCAGGACTCCGGGCCACCAGCGACTGGCGCCGCTATTTTCTGTTTCCGACCTTCTTCTGGTTTTGGCACGACGACCGGGCACTTAGCTGGGCTTGCTGGCTTGGAGTCGGGGCAAGCCTCTTTTTGTTTCTCAATATCGCTCCTTGCCTTTGCCTTTTGCTTGTGACGCTTTTGTACCTCTCCCTGGCTACGGCAGGGACGGAATTTTTTAATTTCCAATGGGATGCTCTTCTTATTGAAAGCGGCGCCGTAGCCCTCCTTTCCACTCCTTGCCGGCTTTTCCCTGGGTTTCGCTATGCGGAGGCCCCCCCGAAATTGGGTGTATGGCTTTTGCGTTGGCTTCTTTTTCGACTCTTTTTTCTTAACGGCTGGGTAAAACTTGCCAGTGGAGACCCCAGCTGGCGGGATCTTTCTGCCCTTTCCTATCACTACCTTACCCAGCCGATTCCCACCCCGCCTGCTTGGTATTTGGCCCAAGCACCCCTTTGGTTTCACCGTATGTGCACGTTTTGGGTTCTTTGTACGGAACTTGCGGCTCCCTGCCTTCTCTGGATGGGTCGGAGGGCTCGACTCTTCGGGGTTTTGGGCTGCGCAAGCCTCCAGCTTGCCATGATGGTCATCGGTAATTACGCCTTTTTTAACTGGCTCGCCCTGGTCCTTTGTTTGCCGAGCGTAGGGGAACAATGGTTCCCCTCTGCTTGCCGGGAAGCGCTGCGGAGCGCGCCCTCGGAAAGGCCTTCGCGGTTGCGCCTGCTGGCTATTCTCCCGGGAGGGATCCTATTGGGAACCGCCAGCCTTTTAGCCACCGCCCACTTCCTTTTGGGACCCCAAAAGACCCCCTCTTGGATCGCGGTCCCCTTGGCCTGGATTGAACCCTGGCGGGTCGCTAACGGGTACGGCGCCTTTGCCGTGATGACCAAAGAAAGGGACGAAATTGAGCTGGAAGGAAGCTCCGATGGGGTAAACTGGAAACCCTATGTCTTTCGCTGGAAACCCCAGGCGCTTACCAAGCCACCTCCATGGGTTGCCCCCCACCAGCCTCGACTCGACTGGCAGATGTGGTTCGCGGCCCTGTCCCGAGCAACCGACTCCCCGTGGTTTGTTCGGCTTTTGATTCGCTTGCTTCAGGGAAGTCCCACAGTGGTTCGGTTGTTTGCGGAAAACCCTTTTCCTCAAAGCCCACCGCTTTACGTCCGGGCATGGATCTACCGTTACTCCTTTACGTCTTGGCAAGAACGGAAAACGACCGGTCAATGGTGGAAACGGGAACTACTGGGTCCTTACTTTCCCGAGATCCGGCTCCAGAACCCTCCCGCTCCCTTTGCCCTAGGAACGGGCGTGCATGGGAACATAAGGCCGAGGGCTGGGGCCCACGTACTCGCCCATGGGCCGGATCAACCGGTTGTGCGCCCGCTGCTCCATGATGTGAGCCGACCAGCCCGCGACGCGCGCGATGACAAAGAGGGGAGTAAACATGGGGATAGGGATTCCCAGAAAATAATAGGTGAGCGCCCCGTAGAAATCCACGTTGGGATAGAGCTGTTTTTCCCGAAACATCACCTTTTCAATCCGCTCGCAGATTGGAAAAAGCCTTTGATCCGCCCGTAGCTCGGCAAGTTTTTGTGCCCATTCCTTAAGCACCCTCGAACGCGGGTCTCCCTTTTTATACACCCGGTGTCCAAATCCCATGACCAGTTCCTTGCGTTGCAACATTTGGCAAATGCCTTCCTCCGCCTCATCGGGAGTTTTAAATCGAAGAATAAGCTCCATGGCTGCCTCGTTGGCACCCCCGTGAAGCGGCCCACGCAGCGCTCCAATTCCACCGGTCACAGCAGAATAAAAATCGGAAAGGGTAGAAGCGATGGTCCGACACGTAAAGGTTGAGGCATTAAACTCATGCTCTGCGTAGAGGATGAGCGACACATCCAGCGCTCGAACTTCGAGGGGAGAAATCTCTCTTTCCCCTCGAAGAAGAGAAAGGAAATGAGCCGCCGTTCTGGGTTCTCCCGTTGCCGTTTCAATCCTCTGGCCATCCCGGTGGAACCGATGCCAGTAAAGAAGGATCGAAGGAAAACAGGCGACTAATCGTTTGGCAACCTTCCACTGATCCCTTTCCGGGTCCCGCTCCGGTTCAAAAGCTCCCAGAGCCGAACAGCCGGTTCGAAGGATATCCATCGGATTGGCCGAACCTGGCAGCCGTTCCAAAATTTGGCACACTTCTGGAGGGAGCCCTCTCTGCCGGACTAGGTCCTGGCAAAAAAACCTTAGCTCCTCCTCCGTGGGAAGCTTTTCATATAAAAGAAGGTAGACAACCTCTTCAAAAGTTGCCTGGCTCGCCAAATCCCGAATGGAATAGCCCCGATAGGTAAGATCGAGCCCTTCGCGATCAACGGCGCTAATCGCAGTCTCTCCCGCAACCACTCCGGCGAGTCCACTTGCTTTCGACGATGGTGCCATAAATCCCACGGCAGTCAAAAGAGAGCTTTCCCTCTACCCATGAGCTATACTTCTTCGGCGCGGACAGGGCAAGCCACTCCCGCAGAAACAATCCCCAATCGCCTTCCACGATCCCAAAAAAGGCTCTTGGCAAGAGTCGGGTTTCCCGTACCATGAGAAGAGCGCCATGGAAAAGAGAGAAATTTCGCGGCGAGAATTTCTCCAGCAAGTCCTTCTTTTCGGTCTTGCAGCAACTCCCTGGGCTCAACTGGGTAAAGTATGGGCTCAAGCATCCCGTCCTTCCGATCCCCAAGTAATTCCCACGATTGCCGGGCAACCGGTTACCCATGTGACGCATGGACCGGGCTTTGGCCGGAAACTCGCGTTGACTTTTGACGATGGTCCCTGGCCAGGAATCACCGACCGGATTTTGGCCGAACTAGCCACACACGAGATTCCTGCGACTTTCTTCATGTTGGGGGAACGGGTGGAAGCCGCTCCCGAACTGGCTCGGAAAGTTCTCGCTGAAGGTCATGAAATCGGAAATCACACCTTTTCGCACCCCAAGCTTTCCTCCCTCTCTCTTGAAAGGGTCGAAAGGGAGATCGGGCGTTGTAACGAGGCCTTGGCCCAGCATCTTAACTACCGGCCACGGTGGTTTCGCCCGCCGTACGGAGCTTTGCGGAAGGATCAAGTCTCCCTCGTCACCTCACAAGGGATGGGAATTGTGTACTGGAGTGTGGATACACGTGATTGGTCCCAACCCGGTGTCCAAGCGATCCAAAACGTGGTATTGAAAGACTCGGTTCCAGGATCCATTGTCCTCATGCACGATTTGCACCGGCAAACGGCCGAAGCGCTTCCAAAAATTCTGGAAGGTCTGGTGGCGCGGGGGTTTGAGTTTGCCACGATTTCTGGCTTGGTAGGCTCTCCTACCGGAGCCCATCCCTCGCCCATGAATTCCTAGAAAAAAGGGCCTATTCAGAGGGGCACGATCCAGGAGAAGTGGCCTGGGACTCCGGAAGGAACTGTGGAAAGAAGGGCGTGTAAGAGGCTCACGATCCAAAAGGATGACTGGAAAAAGACAAAGGTTCAGCTCACGGGGTCGGTGCGGGCCAAAAATCTCTCCAGGGGAACAATCCTTCCCGCTTCCTCAAGCTGACCGGATCCGAGGCAAAAGTAAGCATTGGGTCTGGGCTCTTTTTTGTGGGCTCCTTGTGTGGAAGGGACAACTGGTTCTTTCCTTCTCCGAGACCTCCCCTCCGCCAAACCAACCCCCAGCCCCGGCACCATCCAATCCTGAGCCTTCTCCTCCTTGGAGCCCGCAGGCGCCGCCACCACCTCCTCCTCCTCCTTCTCCACCCCCTTCCACCCCGGCGGAAACAACCCGTCAAAGCCCTCCGCCGAGTCCAGCTCCGCCATCCGCAGCCACCCAGTCTTTTTCGGGGATTGTCAGTACTCTTTCCCTCCAGCAAATTGGGATTCTCTCGGAAACCGAGGAGGAAAAACTTTTCCGGTTAACCGGGCGAACCCGATTCGCACCGGACAGTGCTAAGAAGCGACTTTTCGATCTTAAACTCGCCGACCGAATTATCGTGCAAGCCCATTTGAGCAACGGCACCTGGGAGGCAGACACTCTCAAAATCCTCCCAAAAGAAAAGCCTTCCAAAGTGGCCCACAGCTCGAAACAAAAGAAACATCGTTCCGGGTTTCAAGAATTCGGTGAAGAGGTCGAGCGAACTTTTAAGGGGATCGGTGGTGACCTCGAAGAATTTTTTACGGGCAAGCGAACCATCGATCGATAAGCAGGACAGATCCGGTTCTTTTGTTACGGGCAGCTTGTCTCTCTTTGCCTGGCACAAGAGATCATAAGCGTTTCGGCTGCCTATCTCGTTAGCCTTTTTCCGTGGCCTCGGCTTCCAGGCGCTGCAGATAGCCGCTTGTTTCCCGTGGCTTTTCCGTATGCGCTCTTCAAAGAAGGGTTACAGCATGCACTTTTTTCCGATGGGAAGGGAAAGAACGTTTCCCTGGCATCTTTTTGAGGCAGGAACGACCGGTCGCGCAGCAGTTCCAAGACCTTGTCCCACAGAAAAAAGTCCTGGATCGATGGCAAAAACGGGTAAGCTTTGCACTTTGTGAATCTTTCCTATGGTCTTTCCGAAAGGGCTTTTGTGCTCGCCGCAGGACGGGGGCTGCGGCTACGCCCTTTAACGGAAGATCGGCCCAAACCCTTGATCCCGGTAGCCCATCGGCCGCTGATTAGCTATGTCTTTGACCGGCTGGTGGAACTGGGGATCCAGGAGTTTGTGGTCAATACCCATCATGTTCCCGAGGCCTTCCAGCGCGTATTCCCCGAAGCAAAGTATCAAGGCCGGCCCATCCATTGGGAACATGAACCACTCCTTCTGGATACGGGAGGTGGGATTCGAAACGTCAGCCACTGGTTTGGCCGCAAGTCATTTCTTATTAGTAACGGAGACATTTTTACGGATCTGCCGATAGGCCTGGCAGTGAAACGGCATTTGGAAACGGATCATCTTGCGACCCTGGTGCTTCGCTCTCACGGTCCGGCTCTCCATGTGGCCTTTGACCCAACCACCCAAACGATTGTCGACATTCGCCATACGCTTGGAAGGAGCGGGACAAAAGATTTTCTCTACACGGGAATTGCCGTCATTTCTCCGGAATTCGTTAGCTGGATTCCGCCCAAGGGTCCGGTTTCTCTCGTCGATGTGCTCCTAGAAGTTATCCGGGCTGGACGTCCCGTTGGAGGAATCGTCCTTGACCAGGGTGTGTGGTTTGACCTCGGAACCCGGGAAGCCTACCTTGCCGTTCACCGCCAGCTGCGGAATTTGCCGGGATGGATGGGCGCCGTGGAACCGGTCCATCCGACGGCTCATGTACACCCAAGCGCCTTGATCTTGGGAGATTCCTTTGTGGGTCCGGGTGCTAAGGTAGGGGAAGGATCCGTCTTGATCGATTCCATCATCTGGGAAAAAGGGGAAGTCGCCCCCGGCAGCCGGCTCGTTCACTGCATCGTGCGTGACGGCCGGCTTGCCAAGGGGGAGCTTGTCAACGCAGACGTTTAACTCATGGAACTACCCGAAAAGCTTTTGCAAGAAACCATTCGCCGGTTCCCTCATTTCCCTTGGAAGACACCCGCCGTGTATCCATTGGAAAAGGGAGGTTCAGACCGGAGTTTCTACCGGATCTCCATTAACGAGAGACAATCGCTTGTGCTTATTTCCTACCAAAAGACCCGCCAGGAAAATGAGCACTACGCACCCCTAGCCACGTTTTTACGGTCGCTGGGGATTCGTGTTCCTCGAATCTACGCCCACCAGCCCGACCAGGGGATCCTCTGGATGGAAGACTTGGGGGATCTTGACCTTTGCGCCTGTCGTAGCCTTCCTTGGCCTCGAAAGTCTGCCCTGTACCGGCAAGCCCTCCAGGAAATCTTTCTTTTGCATACTCACAAAAACCCCCAGCTGCCCGATCTTCCCCTCGCACCCCCGTTTACCCGCGCGTTATATCTCTGGGAACAATCGTACTTTTTCGAAAATTGTTTGGGACGTTTTTTTGGTCACAAACCGCAAACCCTGCAAAAACTGGCTCAACATCCTCGCCTGCACGCCATTGCCGATAAGCTTGGTGCTCTTCCCCGTTGCTTGGTTCATCGTGATTTTCAGTCACGCAACATTTTGGTGCGCAGGGGCCGCACGTATCTGATCGATTTCCAGGGACTGCGCTGGGGACTTGCCTCCTATGACCTAGCATCCCTCCTTTTTGATCCCTACGTGGCCCTCCTGCCAAAAGAACGCAGCGAATTAAAAGCCTATTACGAAGCCCTGTGGGAAGTCCAAGGTCAAAGTCTTCCCGAAGACCTGGAATCGCTCTTCGATTGGGTCGCTCTCCAGAGGCTTATGCAGGCTCTTGGCGCATTTGGTTATCTGGGATTGGTCAGGGGCAAGAAAGAGTTTCTCGCGTACATCCCGGTCGGCATCCAACTTTTGGTGGAGGTCCTCGAAAGGATCGAAGGTCTTGAAACTCTCCTTTCTCTGGTCAAAGAGTGCTGCCACAAGCTCCCGTCACCCCACTCCCCAGCTGCTCGGCCACCATCTCGCTCATGCCCCCTCCTAACACAGAGGGATCCTTGAGGCTCGGCGTCCGGCTTCACGAGTCCTCACCCGCCACCATGACCGAGGATGACGCTCGCTTGTCAACTCCTTGTGTCCCGGCAAGCTCGCGGCAACCGATTGCCGACCCACCCAGTAGGGACGCTCCCCAGGATGTGGCCGCCCGCCAAGTGATAGGGAGCTCGATCATCTCAACCACTCCCGAGTTTCGCCAGCAGCAGGTCGACGGGGACCCGCCGCTAGGCCAAAAAAAGAAACCTTTTCTTGACGTATAGCTTACCCTTTTTTGGGGTCTTTCCGCCTTCACCCCAGATCTGCCCCGCCGCAACCCCCCAGGTCACAAACAACGGCACCCATTGGCTTCCGCGATTGTCTGGAGCGTAGCTAGGAACGGGCTCCCTACCTCGCCGTGCCAATACCAACCTTGCTTCCGCCAGGAGGTTCCTGCCTACTTCTCTTTTCTCGCCTCAAGCGTATCCCCAATGACTGGCTCAATCCGCGCAGACGCTAGAAAAGAGCGCGCCCCTTTTGCTTTCGTACACCTTGGTAGGCCCAAAGGAATCGATTGGATCCTTTTCTTTCCGCCCACAAAAGACTCCGAGACTTCGGAGCTTGCATCATCTGCCAACTCGGCTTTCGCCAAGCGGCCATCCCAAACCGTTCCCAAAACCATAGCCAACCATTCTGCTACCAAGGAAGATCGTCCGGGACGGCGGACGAACAGGGCTGCCGACGATTCCCGTGCCGGGGGTTCACCAGCAAAGGCCGGGTAACGGCCCAGTCCCGCGTTTTGGCGGACAAACACGGGAGAGAGCCAATTGCCTCCCAACCAGGCATGCGCTGCATGCGCCGCTTTGAGTCGCTTCCCAACCCTTGCCATAGAAACGACGATCCGCGCTTTGTCCGATCGTTTCCGGGTGAGAGAAAAGCTGACATGACGCCTTGCGGGTCGGAACTACCGCCTCCCGCACGGATGGGCGATCGAAGAGACTCAAATCCTCGCCGGAGGAAGGGACGAGGCCGCGCCCTCGTAAGAAGTTGTGTCCCGATGGCGCGTGTGGTTGACGGTACTGACCGGAGACGCGTAAGGGGGGTCGAGTTCGATCAGCTCGAATCCGGCAGCAAAAGAAGCCGATTGAAGCATCGCGGTCGCCTTAGCATAGGCAAAGGAAAAGACCCAAGTGAGCCCGAACGGAATCCACCGAGTTAAGCTCTAGCTTTGCTCTTTCGAAGATCCCAGCGTTCGATCGCAAACACCTTGCCCGATTCGTCGCAGCCGCCAGAGATCTCTTTGCGGGCATCACCAAAAATCGCTCTCGCCTGCTCCTCCCCGCTCTTGCCATGGGGATTCCATTGGATCCCACGGATTCTCTCGGGGTTGTCCAAGCGCTCCATTTTGGCCAAGGGAAGATGAAAACTTTTTCGGCCAAGAGGCGGCCCGAACCCAAAGAGAAACGCACCCGCCCGGGACTCCTCTTCGGCCAGAAGCGCATGGAGTTTCGGCCCGAGGATGGCCAGCCGCCGGTTTTTCTCGCGCAAAACGTTTGATCTTGGGATCTTTTCCTTAAAGCTTGCGGGTAAGCTCTACCGCTCTTCCGGATCCCGCTCCTTAGCTTCCCTCCATGAGCTCGGGCCGCCCTTCACGCCGCTCGGGGCCATCTTTGCTTTACGCTCGGACCCGCAGGGTATCAAACTCTTGGGCGGTCCAGCTAAGCCGCGGCAAAAAGTATCGCTTACGTTCTCTTTAGCGAACCACCAGCCGGCATCTGAGAAAAAAACTCCGCTCCCGCCCGCGTAAGAGCGCCGCATTAGATGTTACGAGCCAAAGCCTCTTCCGGTGTGGGCGTCAAAAGTCTCTCTTATGTGCAAAAAATGGAAAGCTTCCTTCGGAACGGCTCCGAGCGCCTTCTTGGGAGGGTTCTCTGCGCGGATTTTTTCTGGTAAAGCCTCCCACAGAG
Organism: Candidatus Methylacidithermus pantelleriae; assembly: GCF_905250085.1. GTDB lineage: Bacteria > Verrucomicrobiota > Verrucomicrobiia > Methylacidiphilales > Methylacidiphilaceae > Methylacidithermus > Methylacidithermus pantelleriae. The sequence goes on along the minus strand of NZ_CAJNOB010000056.1, from coordinate 100,777 downwards.
ACAATCAAGAACCTCGTGGAGCTCGCGCACGATATCGTCGCTCATCTCAATGGGATCCACCACCAGGATGGATCGACTCTGCGTGGCCAATGCTTTTTCCCCGCACTCGAAACCGAAGCGCATTAGCCGGCGGCGATGCTCTACCAGGACAGCGCCAACCTTCGGGATCACGCAGCTGGCTAACGACCCCTCTGCGATGATCGTTTCTCCCAGAAGTACCCTTCTTGACGGCCTTGACGATCCGCAAGGGCTTGCTTGAGAGCCAACTCGGAGAATCCAAGCGAATGGTTTGTCTCAATCGGGCTTTTCCATCGGCGTTTGCACATCCGCGCGTAGAAAGCCGCCCCGCGGGGTAGTAGCGCCTCCGGATACAACGATTACCGTCCCGGTCGGCAATTCATTCTGGAGGAACAGGGAAACACCCTCCTCCACATCCGCCAAGCCGTCTTGTAACCAACACCCTGCCGCGTGGCCGCTGTACTCAACCTCATTCGGACATGCTGCGATACAGAGCCTTGTGTCTTTGCTCTATTTTTAGCTCCTGGCAAGCTCCAACCCACTCATGGGCCGTTTGCTCCGCGTGCCAAACCGCCCGCGCTGATCTTTGCCTGCGTTTCCTCTTCCGCCAGTTCGCCCCGCTCGCCTTTCTTTTTGGCAACTTTCTTCCCGACTCCACTTCAGACCTGATGCAGGAATCACTCACCTCGGACCCCAAGCCCCCGTTTTGGAAAGCTCTTTTGCCCTCCGTCCTAAGCGATTGAGTCTGCCTCTTGTCGCTGCAGTTACTCCCCATCCTTCGGGCAAAATCACAGAACCAAGCTTGCTGTCGCTCGCTTTTCCGATAAGCTCCCTTTTCCAAAGGGAGCGAACATGAGCGGCACGCAAACCTCTGGCCGGGTAACTCTAATGACGGGAGCATCCATCTTCCATGCACAGGCCCTACAAACTCCCTTGGTCATGAGGCTTCGCGGGATTCGTTCGGACCAACTCTTTTTTTCCTCCCAAATTGGATCGACCAAGAGCGCTTGGAAACCCAGTCGAGACTATCCGAAAACCTTTTGGCTGGGTAAGCTTTCTCCATTACGTTGCACCCATACATTATCGCTAGAAGATAGCCCTTTTGAATCTCTCCTTTGGGTCTGGCCAGGTAGGAGAGAAAACTGGGTGCGCCTGACGGTAGAGGCTGGGTAGCTCAGTCGGTAGAGCAGCGGACTGAAAATCCGTGTGTCGCCGGTTCGATTCCGGCCCCAGCCAGTTTAGGACCCATGGAAAGAAGCCTTTCTCGTGGTTTTTCCTCCGTCCCAAACAAGAGACTGATGACTCCTCCAAGGAAACATTGTTCAGGTTTTCCCCACCGTTCCCTTCTTGCTAGCGATAGGTTTTTCCTTGTCGTCCTTACGGTTCTGTGGGCGACACCCGCCCTTTTTATGTACTACCTTTTGCGCTACTTTGATCCCTGCACCCAGAATTTCTACCGCTACACCGTGGGTTTTCTCACCACACTCCCGTGGGGATGGAAAACGTTTCGGGCTCAACGCGTCCCGTGGCGGAGGGCCTTCTTACCGTGCCTTGTGGCCGCTTTCCCCAATGCCTTTCACCAGATTGCGCAAACGGAAGCCTTGAAAGGGTTACCCCCCGGAACCCTCACGGTCCTTTTACGGCTTTCCGTTCCGTTGACCGCCCTTCTAGCCTTCTGGCACTTGCCCGACGAGCGGCCCATCGTGCGCCAGGCTTCCTACTGGACTGGTCTTGCGCTTGCTTTGTGTGGAACGGCGGGACTGGTCGTTCCGGAAAACTCGACCTTCCGGGTCAATCCGCTTTGCTTGGGGTGGGCACTTGGGGCGTCGTTGGCGTGGAGTCTGTACACGGTTTTTGCCAAGCAACCTTCGGATGCCATGGGTCCAGTGGCTAGTTTCACGTGGATCTCAGGTTTGACTTCGGTTCTCCTTTTTTTTCCAACGCTTCTGATAGGGCGACCGTCGGAAATCCTTCACGCTCCCGTTCGAGCAACCGTTCTTCTCGTCGTTTCCGCCGTTCTTTGTATCGGGCTTGGGCACGTTCTTTACTACACTTGCATCACCCGATTGGGGGCAGTGGTGGCCGTCACTGTGCAGTTCCTTTGTCCACTGGGGACACTCCTTTTATCGCGCCTTTTGTTTGGAGAAAGGCTAGGTTGGATCCAATGGGGATGGGCGTTGGTACTTTTGCTCGGTTCCTGGATGAGCACCTTTCGCCGGGCAGATCCTGTAAACGCCCAAACGTAACAGAAGCGATTCTCCCTAGCTGAGGAAGAGACCCGGTGTTCTACGGGAATCCCTCCTTTCCCCTATCCGACCCAAAATAGAACATTCTCTCAAAGATTGGCCAAAAAATCGGAAACCTGGCTTATTCTCTTTCTTTTTTGAGTTCCGACTTTTCCATGCCCCTCATTCGGCCTACCGGAACGGAAGATTTTCCCCGTATCTGGGAGATCTTCCGTCGTGTGGTCGAGGAAGGGGAGAGCTATCCACAGGACGAACCGTGGCTCACCCGGCAACGAGTTTGGGATATGTGGTTTGGAGAGGGGGTGCGGAGCTTTGTGGCCGTGGAAAAAGGAGATGTTCTGGGAGCATATGGGCTTCGAGCCAACCAGCCCGGCAGGGGAAGCCACGTAGCCAACGCCTTTTTCATCGTCGACCCGGCCTACCGAAGGCAAGGCATTGGCCGGGCAATGGCACTTCATGCGCTCGGCGAGGCGCGCAGGATGGGCTACGAGGCCATGCAATTTAACTTTGTGGTTAGCACCAACACACCCGCCGTGCGACTATGGAAAAGCCTCGGTTTTCGCGTCGTGGGGGTTATCCCGAACGCTTTTCGGCACAAAGAAAAGGGACTGGTCGACGTTTGGATCATGTACCGGAGCCTGCAAGACCTCGATTTACCCCCAACCTAGTGGCGTTTCCTAAAGCCACTTTTGGGAGGGCAGGGAGGACCACTAGTGGTTGTGGAGTGTTTTCGGCCAAAAACAGTCTTTCCCGTCCGGCTGCAAAAGAAGAGCATCCCATCGCTCTCTCTGGGCCTGCGTTTTTCTTCACAGGCTTTGTTGGGATTCCCCAGCTTCCAGCCAGTTTCGCCCAACGCCCACGTGAACCTCAATCGGAATGCCTAGATCCAAAGCTTCTCGCATCTCCTTGACCACCCAGGGTAAAAGATTCTCCCTCTCTTCTGACCAGACATCCAAGAGAAGTTCATCATGAACTTGGAGAATCAATCGGGTCCGGGCACCTTGACGTTCTAATCCCTGATGCACCCGGATCATCGCCAGTTTGATGAGATCCGCCGCCGTTCCTTGAATGGGAGCGTTAATCGCATTGCGCTCAGCTGCGTGACGCACCGTTTGATTAGCCGAGCCAATATCCGGAAGGTACCTCCTTCGACCTGTCACCGTCTCCACATAGCCGTGTTCCCGGCAAAACTCGAGGGTCCGCTCAATATAGGTCCGGACCCCCGGGTACTGATTGAAGTACTGGTTAATGATCTCGGCCGCTTCGGTTTTTGCAATGCCAAGCCTCTGGGCTAGCCCAAAGGGAGAAATGCCGTACATGATCCCAAAATTGACCATTTTCGCAGTACGCCGCATGGCGGGGGTCACCTCCTCGACACCCACGCCAAAGATCCGAGAGGCAGTGGCCCGGTGGATGTCGGTCCCGCTCAAAAACGCTTCCCGCAGGCCCGGATCCCCAGAAAGGGCGGCCATGATCCGTAACTCAATCTGCGAGTAGTCAGCAGAAGCCAACACGTAACCCGGTCCCCTGGGAACAAAGGCCTTGCGGATTTCTTTTCCTTTTTCGGTACGAACGGGAATGTTTTGGAGGTTAGGGTTCTCGCACTGCAAACGACCGGTGGCTGTGACCGCCTGATTCCATGTGCAGTGAATCCGCCCAGTTTGGGGAAAAATCCATGTGGGGAGAGTATCGACATAGGTGTTTTTCAATTTTACCAGCGAGCGATATTCCAGGATTTTGGCAACGATCGGGTAGCGTGACGCCAGCTTAACAAGTTCTGCCTCCCCGGTTGCGTACTGCCCGGTCGGGGTCTTTTTGCCGCTCCCCTCCAACCCAAGCCGTTCGAAGAGAACTTCCCCAAGCTGTTTGGGAGAATTAAGATTAAAAGGGATCCCGGCCAGCTCCCAGATCTCCTCTGTTATACGGGCGAGCTCTGCTTGCAGAAGCGCGCCATAGTCCTCCAGGGCATTGACATCAATGGTAACGCCCGTTATTTCCATCGCAACCAGCACGGGAACCAAGGGACACTCAATCTCATAGAAGACCCGTTCCTGCTTGCGTGCACGAATCTCTCGTTCCAACTGCTGGCGAAGTGCCCAAAGGAGCTGAAGTTTTTCTCCCGCCTGGCGAGCGCGCTCTTGGAGCCCTTGTTTTTCCGGCGACTCCGCACCCGTTATCCGAACCCCAAGGGTTGCCGCGACCAAGCTCTCCCAATCATGCCGGGCTTCCGGTTCCAGCACGTAGTGGGCAAGAAGCGTATCAAAAAAGGGTCCCGAGAGGTCCTTGCCCTGCCAGCGCAAGACTGAAAGAAAAAATTTCATATTATGGCCGATCTTTTCAACGGTGGGATCCGCCAAGAGGGGAGCCAGTTTCTCCCACCACGCTCCCGCGGATCCCTCTTGGGCCAACGCCACATACCAGGCCTCACCTCGTCGAACGGAAAAGCCAAGCGCCAAAAGCCGAGCTTTTTTGGGATCAGGCGAGTCGACTTCCCAATGCAAGGCAAGCGCGGAGGGTTTGTCCAAGCTTTGAAAAAAAAGGCTCCAATCCGCTTCCTTCTCCAAAAGATGACACTCCGGCGCTCTCTCCTCCCCTTGGGCGGCCAGGTAGAGAGGCCGTTCTGCCGGAAGCTCAAACTCAAGCTGGGGAAAAGACGGTCTCGTTCTCGCAGGGGGACTCTCCTCCCCAAAGAGCCGCTTGGCCAGGCTGTGAAACTCTAGCCGCGTAAAAATCTCCTTTACACGCTCCCAGTCCGGCTCCCGGACCTCCAATTCCTTCCAATCCACAGCCAGGGGAACATCACAGTGGATGGTTACTAGGCGCTTGCTTACACGCGCTTGCTCCTGCCCTTCCCGGAGCCTCTGCCCGAGTTTCCCTTCGATTGCCGCAAGATGTGCCAAAAGATTCTCCAGGCTACCGAACCGGGAAATGAGAGCAGAAGCCGTTTTTTCGCCAATACCCGGCACCCCGGGGATATTGTCGGAACTGTCCCCAACCAGAGCGAGGATATCAACCAGCTGGTCCGGTCTTTGAATCCCCCATCGCTTGCAGACCTCTGACACTCCCCAGATTTCTGCCGAGTCCCCCATCCGAGCAGGCCGGTACCAAAAGATCCGGTCGGAAACCAGTTGCGCGAGATCCTTATCGGGACTCACAAGAAAGACGTAAAAACCCTCCCTCTCGGCTCGTTTTGCCAAGGTTCCCATTAGATCATCCGCCTCAAACCCCGGATACCGTAGAACTGGGATCCGAAAAGCTTCTAACAGCAAGAAGATGTAAGGAAGTGCCTGGGAAAGATCCTCGGGCATTTCTTGGCGCGTCGCCTTGTAGGCCTGGTATTGCTCGTGGCGCAGAGTAGGACCCTCCGTATCAAAAGCGGCGCAGAGGTGAGTAGGTTTCTCCTTCTTGAGGAGTTGGAGGAGCGTGTTGGTAAACCCAAACACAGCTGAGGTGTTTAACCCAGAGGAGGTCCGAACCGGGCGGCTTAAAAAAACAAAGTGCGCCCGGTAGGCAAGAGCCATACCGTCTAAAAGGAAAAGCCTGCGTTGCTCGCAGTCGCTCAATGTTGACCTAACTCTAGCCACCTTGACCGGGTTAGCCAACGAAAGTATGCCCAAAAGGGCCCAAGCCCTTCCCAACGCTGCGAAAACGAGAAGGTCTTACGATAGACCGAGCTCTGCAGCGCGCTTCTCTTTGCCTTTTGGGTCAACCTGGCTGCCCCGGTCTTTCTTTGACCCAACCAGGACCTGCAAAAAAAGCTCGGCCCACCTGCTGGTCTCCAAGGCCCTCGGGGAAACCTTGACAGAGAGTCCAAGTTTCTTCTTTTTCGTAGTAAACATGTTTCTTGTTGCCGCCAGCCACCGAAACCAAAACCCAAGGGTGGAGGAATCTTGGGCAAAGTCAGGTGAAGTTCATCAATCTAACGCGCGCTAACGAGATCGGGGCCAATTCATACCTCTTGGATTTTGGCACGGACGGCTGCCTCCTTTTGGATGCGGGGATGCACCCGCGGCTGGAAGGCGAAGAGGCAACCCCCAACTTGAAACTCCTAGCTGGTTACCCCCTTCAAGCCGTTCTCCTAAGCCATGCCCATCATGACCATATCGGGGCACTACCCTTGGTCCTTCGCCTCCAACCGGAAGCAAAAGTTTTTGCCACAGAGGCCACGGCCCATATTGCCGAGGCTCTTTTGCATAACTCCGTAGAAGTCATGCTCAAACAGCGAGCCGCACGCAATATCACATCCTATCCCCTCTATACCCATCGGGAGGTCGACCAATGCCTTCAACGATTTGAGATTTGCCAGCCAGGCAAGGAATGGTCCTTGGACGGGCTTCCTCATCCGCGACAGGAATCTCTCACCTTTCGTTACCACCCGGCCGGACATGTTCTGGGGGCCGTGGGGATTGAAATTCACCATCGGGGCCGATCGATTTTCTACACCGGGGACGTGAGCTTTCAAGACCAGACGCTCATGCCGCAGGCATCGTTCCCAACCCGAGCAATGGACGTTCTCATTGTCGAGACGACGCGGGGCTCCCAAACCATGCCCAACGGGGCCACTCGAGAGTCGGAGCTGGAACGGTTGGCCGTTTCCATCGAAGCCACCTTTGCCCGGGGAGGGAGTGTACTCATCCCCGTCTTTGCCCTGGGAAAGACGCAGGAACTTTTGGCCGCCCTTTACTTTCTTCGAAAGGAGCAACGGATCCGCCGTTGCCCGATTGTCATCAGCGGGCTGGGGAAAAGTTTATCGTCGATCTACGATCGCTTAGCGCGCCGTTCCTTTCGACTCCATCCCGGGCTTCGTCTTTTGGCGGACATTGAGCCGCAGATCATGGACCCTAGAAAACCCGTGGAATTCCCGCCGAAAAACCGGCCTAAAATCTACCTCATTTCTTCTGGGATGCTGACCGAGAATACCCCCTCGTATCTGGTGGCGCGAAGACTTCTGGCTCGGGAAGAACATAGCATTTACTTTGTAGGGTATACAGACCCAGATTCCCCCGCGGGTCGTCTCCTGGCCACCCCCCGAGGCTCCTCCGTCGTTCTTCATGAGGAGGCAGGGGAAGAACCCGTTCTGTGCGAGGTGAACCGTTTCGATCTAACCGCGCATGCCCAACGGGAAGATCTTTTGCATTTTATCCTGTGCTGCCGTCCCAGGATCTGCGTGCTGGTCCACGGTGATCCACCTTCCCTAGAATGGTTTGCCCACCAATTGGGAACCCTTTGTCCCGGGATGAAAGTGGTTATTCCTCCGCCAGGAGAACCCGTCGAGCTGTAACCCCTAAAAAAGAGACAACCAGTCCCCTACCAGGGAGGATCGTCCGAGACGCCGGCCGAACAGCCCCGCCGACGATTGGCGCGGGGCGTTTCACCGGCAAAGCCCCCGTCGCGGCCAGTCCCGCCTTTTCGGCGACATAAGTGCGGGAGGCCCTCCATTGCCTCCCGAGGAGGGCATGCGCGGGAGACGCCCTTTTTTGAGTCTCTTGTGAACCCCGCCATAGGAAAACGACCATACATGCTTCGTCGGATTGCTTGCGGGTAAGGCCAAGCTGACATGATGGCCATTGCGAATCGGCACGACTACCTCTGCCACAGATGGGCGTTCGGAGAGACCCAATCCTCTCCGGCCGACGTCACGCGACCGCGCGCTCGTAAGAACTCGTACCCCGACGACGCGCCTAGTTGACCGCATCCATCCCAGACGTCTAGGGCCGGTCGACTTCGATGAGCTTGAGTCGCGCGCGAAACGAAGCCGACTTCACCCCGGTGATCTCCTTGGCCTTGGCGAAGGAAAAGAGCCAAGCGGGCCCGAACGGGATCCACCGACTCGGAGTTTGAGCTTCCTCTTGGGGAGATCCCATCGTTCGATTCCAAGGGGCTTGCCCGATTTTAGCAAAGACCCAAGCAATCGTTTGGCACACAGTAGCAACGTTCGCTTTGGCCTTTTCCTCGCTTTTCCCCTGGAGATTGAGTCCGATCGCGGGGATTCTCACGAGATTGCCCAAGGGGTCCTCCCCTTGACGCTTGGCCATTACCCGCCACCCCTGGTTTGCTCCCGCACGAACCGCTAGCTTAAGCTGGGATCCCTGCGGCTTCGGGACGAGTTTACCCCCTTCTAGGATTCTCCCGGTCACCATCCCGCCGGCGGAAAGAGCCTGGAGGATCACCTTTTGGCCGTAGGTGAAACGCAGGCCTTGAAAAACCAGGGATTGGCTCCGGCTCCCCCATCCTTCCGGTAGCCGCAACCGAAAAACCCGATAGGTTCCTGTCCGGGGATACCCTGGCTTGGCAGGATGGATTACCAGGGGTCTTGTCCTCCGACCCGAGCAGAAAGAACTCAGTCCTCCGCTCCGCCTGCCCATTTTTCTTCCAGTCCGCATGGGTTGGCGCATCGGTTTTCTTCGAAGAAACATTTTTTACGGGAAGAGGCGGCGGGAACCCAAAGAGAGACGCAGCCGCTGGGGACTCCTCTTCGGCCAGGGGCGCAGGGAGTTTCGTCCCGAGGATGGTCAGGCGGCTTTTCTCGGGCAAAACGCCCGATCCCGGCATCTTTTGCTTGAGCTTGCGGATCACCTTTCCGCTCTTCCGAATCCCGCTCCTTAGCTTCCCTCCATGAGCTTGGGCCGCCGTTGGCGGCTCAAACCCGTTTTTCCCCCGAGCTTGGACCCGGCGGCTAGAGAACTCTTGCGGGATCCAGCCAAACCGTGGCAGGAACGATCGCTTACGCTTCTTCATCGAAATACGGACCCGCATGTGGCAGAAAAAAACTTCGCTCCACCCACTCGGAGAGCGCCGCATAGGTGTTACGAGGCGAAACCCTCTTCCAGTATGAGCCTCAAACGTCTCCCTCCTGTGAAATGGAGAGCCTCCTTATGCGATTGCTTCGAGCGCCTTCTTTGCGCGGTTCCGCGCGGATCTCTTTCCGTACCGGCTGGCACACAACGAAACGCTGACCGCATATGGGCCACGCACGATATCGTCAGTCCTTTCATTCGGACCCCCCCACCAGGATAGATCTACTCTACGCACCCAATGCCTCCTCGGGCTACTCGGAACCGAGGCCCATCAGCCGGTCGAGCTACTCGACCAGGACGACGAAAACCTTTGGATCATAGACCTGCCCAACGACCCCTCTGCGATGGCCCTTCATCCCGGAGCCGACCTCGTTGACGGCCTTAACGATCCGCAACGGTTTGTTGGAGAAGCCAACTCGGGAGAACCCAAGCCCATTGTCTCCCGCAATCCGCTGTTGGATCGACGCTCGACACCCGCGCGTGAAGAGCGACATGATCGGGTGCTGCCGCCTCCGCAGGCACCATTACGGTCCCGGTCAGTAACTTTTCTCTCCGGCAAGAGGCAAACATCCCTCCTTCCAGATCCGCCAAGCCGTCTTGTCACCAACATCCTGCCGCTAGGCCCACGCAGTGAACTTCAGTTGGAGATGCTAGCGTGAAGGGCTTTAGGTGTTCCTATCTTTTTTCGCTCTTGGCAACCCGCTATGGACTCTTCTGGGATAGAGGGAGGACCTTGGATGGCGGAATCTCCAAAAGCCACAGGCAGTACGCGGTAAGCTTGGCTCCACGAAACCTTCGCCAAACCTGGCCCAAGGCGTTTGCCCGAAAAAAATCCTTGCAAAGGAGACGAGGGAGAACCGCCTCGCAGTCCTCCGTGATATAGAGAGCACGCCGGATACGTGCCGGATCGTAACTCGGCCAAAAGAAAAACTGGTCCCGAGGCCGGGAACTGGGTGCCACATAAACCGGGGGATGACCGGGGAGGTAGAAAGCCAGCTCACTTGCCAACCCTGCGTTACTGGCAATGCAAACTTGAGACCGGGTCGCTTGCTGGACCTGATCCACCTTTTGCGCAAGGTCTCTCCAACCCCGAACCCGCATGCGAGGGTCATGCGCAGGAGCTACCCCCAAAGGAAGCGTGGTATGGAGAAGACCCGTTTCCAGGAAAGCCGTAAGAAAAAGGATTCCGACGAAAGCGCGCAGACCCCACCTTCCCATCCGCCATAACCGATGACAAAAAGAACCCAAAAGCAAGATGCCCGCTATGTCCGCGGTGGCCGTCCAATTGCCCTTGGCCGCCTGGTTGAAACTCAAAAAAGCATAAAAAAGAAAGACCGGGAGAAATAACCAAACGAGATACGAGGTCTTGGGACAGACAGGCAGTTTCCGCAACCCATCTGCCACCGCACAGAGCATCCCCAGCCAAACCACTGGAGATAAAGCAAGGGCTTGTTCCATTAGAAACGACATCCATTCCTTTCCACTCCACTGCCAAGGCCGATCCAAGGAGCCGCGGGAAAGGAGATGACCTATGCCAGCCCACTGGTGCGTGCCATTCCAGTAACAAACAGGTGCCAGTGCAAGAATCACCGGGAGCCCAATCCAGATCCAACGGCCGTCCCGCAAAAGCGACCGCTTGGAGGGCGTGATCACGAGGTAGAAAACCCAACAGAGAAGCTCCAAGAGATTGACATATTTTGCCAAAAACCCAAGACCCACGGCCAGTCCCGACGCTAGCCAAAAGCCCCACCCCGGCCCATGGATTGCCTTCCAAAAGGATCGGGCTCCCCATGCCCAAAAGAAAACGGACAAGGGATCAATGGTCATCAGCACCGATCCAACCGCAAAGAGAGGGATCCCCGCAGCCAGCGTAAGCGACCACAGAGCTTCGGATTGTCCCAAAAGTTCCTGCGCCATCCGGTAGAGCTGCCATCCTGTGCCCAGAGAAAGAAGGACAGCTGGCCAGCGAATCCCTAGTTCGGTGTCCCCTCCAAGGAGGCGCCCAAGAAAGATCGTCCAAGCCACCCCGGGTCCCTTGCTATAGTAACTCCAGTCTAGCCTGTGGGACCATAACCAGTAATAGGCCTCATCCGGAACAAGTTCCAACCGCGATGCCATCCATAACCGCACGCTTCCGACCCCCAAAAAGAAAATCCCAAGAATGAGCCCGCGAAGGGGGGGAGCTTCCCAGCTTCCCAAAGCCGGCCTATGGCATAGCTTGCCCATACTGGCGATTGGCTTCCGCACTTTTCCCGCAAGACGCGCCCCGGCTGCCAGGGTTTGCGAAATCCAACTGGGCCGGTGAGCCTCCACCGCTTTTCTTTTTTTCGGTCAAGCGGATCCCTCTAACCAAGATTCTTTCCTGCAACAAAAAGTTTTTTTGGCGGGTTATTCCCAAAAATCCCAAAAGGGAATTCTTTTCCTGGTTTTTTCTGCCCCGCTCGTCTTCCTTTCTCCCGGTTCTGGAAAACGCAAGGGGTATCCCTCTAGATAGCTCCCAACCCAAAAAAGCCCGTTAGCGACTCTGGTGCGCTCTCCATTTGGCTAGCTCCAGGGGACAGTTTTACGCGCAGGTAAGGCAAGTGTTTTTTTTGCTCCCTCCCAACCGAAGCCTTTGGAAAAAAGAGATTTCTCACCGGCTTTCATTCACAAGTTCCTACGTTGGTTTCCCAAAAAAAGAGTGATCCGGACTCGCTTCCCGTCCTCTCGCGAGGAAACACTCCCCCACGCAAAGTGCCATCTCTTCCAGTCCTCCAGATGATCCCCGGGCTTTCCGAAGCACTTCTTTCCTCTCAGAGGGATAGCCTCGGCTTTCCTTACCCGAGGGGTGCCAGAGCCTTTTAGCGCACTTCCTTTCGATACCACCGGACCAGCTCTTCTCCCTCGCGTCCTGGATACGACCGGCCCGGAAGCCACTCCTTTTCGAGCCAAAACAAGGCACCAAAAAGCTGGTCTAGCTCCGGGGGCGAAAACCCGTATGGGGGAGGCTGGGACGAACCCACCAAAAAGAAAACGCCAACCAAAGAGCCGCCCGGCTTAAGGACCCGGTGGACCGCATGCACGTAGTGCTGGCGATCCTCGGGCTGGAGCGCACAAAGACACGTGTGCTCCCAAACATAGTCAAAAGTATCATTCCAGGAAGGAGGGAGAGAAAAAAGATCCAACTCATAAAAGATTGCCTTGGGGGTTTTCGTAAAAGACCGAGCGCGCGCAATGGCTTCGGTCGAAAAATCGATCCCGACCGCCTCCAACCCAGCAGCCGCTAGAAAGCGGACATCATGCCCGGTCCCACATCCTGGCACCAGCACTCGACCCTTCCATGGGTAAAGCTCCAGCACTTCTTCCAGCGGTGGAGCGTGGGAGCCGCGATCCCATGGATGATCCCCCGCTCGATAGCGTTCATCCCAGTAGGATGGATCTCGTAAGAACTTTCCCATCTTCCGGTTCCTTCCGGGGACTTTGCCCGCATCCCTTCGCTTTTGCGTCCCATGGGCTAACTCCTAAAACGTTATTCCGCCAAGCCGGAAAACCTTCCCCTGGCTCCCTTTTTTGAAGCTCCCAAGATGAAAGCTTTTCTCTTGGCCAGGGTTACCACTCCCGTGTCCCCAAACGGAGCTCCTGCTTGAGTTCCTATCGCCCGCCTCCCACTAGGAGTCTAACTCCTTTTTTGCCCAGAAGCCAAATGGCAGTTATCTCTTCTTTGCCCAGGCAGTAACGACGGCCGAGCGGCTTGTCACCCAAGGGTGTCAACCTTAGGGCCAAAGCTAGAAGGTTTGCGAGCCATCTGGCTTGGGGAGCTGGGCAGGGAACCTCTCCCTTGGTTGCCTTTTCTCGTTCCCCTCTCCTCCCGCTTACCCCAGAGAGATGCTTGCGTCGAAGCGATCAGGGAAACCGGCCAGTAATCTCTATGGGGAAAAGCTCCTTCGACCAAAAGAGCGGCGCCGGCAAAAAGGGCCCGCAGGCAAGCCTCTTGGGATGGGCAGGAATGGATGCAGAGACCCTCAGGGATACCCGGGCAAACGGCATAGGATTGGACATAGCCCTAGTTGACGAAACCCGTCATCCAAGCCAGTCTAATGGGTAAGACCATGGCCCCATTCCTCCTCCGGTGGTTTATCCTGACGGTGGCCGTTTTTGTGGCCGCTCACATCCGCTTCCTAGGGATTACCTACGACCACTGGAGTTCCCTTCTGGCGGCTGCCCTTATCCTGGGCATTACCAATGCTCTACTCAAACCGATCCTTGTCGTTGTAAGCTTGCCCCTCGTTCTCCTTACATTTGGACTTTTCCTTCTTGTTATTAACGCCTTTTTGCTCTACTTGGTCGGAGCCCTAGTGGCCGGTTTCCATGTCCCCGGTTTCCTTTCAGCACTCGGAGGGGCCATCGTCATAAGCCTTGTGCGTGTGATCTTAGAATCTTGGATTGCCGTAGCGTAGGGTAAAGCCGAATCGTAGCCCAATCCTCACCGGGCTTTGTTCCCCAAGGAAACCAGTTGTGAGAAGAGACTCATCCCAAACGCTGCGCTGGCGCAGAAAAGGGAGCCGATCCACAGCGCTTTCGGAGCCCCGAACGTATGGGCAAACCATCCCCCGAGCAGGTTCCCGAAAGGGAAAAGACCTTGATAAAGAAAGACATACACGCCCAGGAGCCTCCCGCGCAGCTCGTCAGGAGCAATCTTCTGGACGCAGATGTTGCAAGAGGAATGGAAAAGCACTAACCCGAAACCTGCCACCGAAAGAGCGCCGGCGCTTAAGGGAAGCAAGCGCGATTCTGCGAAGATGGGGAGCGCCAGGCAAAAAAGCGTGATTCCCAATCGAGAAAATCGTCGAGCCAGCTCAAAGGAGCCGTGCCGGGCCGTTACGAGAGCCCCCAAAAGGGCTCCCAAACCGTTGAAAGAAACCAAAAGGCCCAGTTCTTTTGCCCCACCCGCTAGAATGGCCCCGGCAAAGTACGGGAGAAGGGTTGAGTAAAACCATCCAAAGAGCGAGACGACCGCCAGTACCCCCAAAGGCTCAAGAGCTTCTCTTCCCTCTCGGAAAAGGAACCCCAAAGCTTCCGGTAGCCCAGTCCTGCCTTCTTGGGTGCACTCCGACGGAAGGCCCTCCGCCTGCATCGCAACCAGACACGCCCAGGCTACGACAAAGGAGCCGGCGTTGGCATAGAAACAGCTGGCCGTTCCCCAGGTTGCCACAAGCCAGCCGCCGAGAGCCGGCCCTAGCAACCGGGCTCCATTAAATAGGGACGAATTGAGTGCCACAGCATTGGGAAGATCCTCTCGGCCGACGAGTTCAATGAGAAAAGCCTGCCGCGTTGGAGTTTCCAAAGCACGCGCGATCCCTCCGGCAAAGGAAAGGATCGCCACAAGCCAAGGGGTGACAAGCTTACAGGAAATCGAAAGTCCCAATCCCAATGCGATGGCTGCACTCCATACTTGGATCCACACAAGCAACGCCCGTTTGGGAACTCGGTCGGCAATCGTGCCGGCCCAGAGGGAAAAAAGAAAGAAAGGAAAGCTTGCGCAAAAGCCAACCAGGCCGAGCCAAAAGCTGGAATGGGTCAGCTGGAACACCAGCCAACCCTGGGCAACCGACTGCATCCAGGTGCCAATGAAGGAAATGGCTTGACCGGCAAAATACAACTGGAAATCCCTATGACGGAGAGCACGAAGGGTCAGAGGCAAGCTCATGAAAGGAGTCGTTTTGTAAGCCTACCGGAAGCTTGCGTCCAAGACGAAACGCAAGTAGACTAAGCTGCCAAAACAAGGTAACAACTCATGGCTGCAACCCGTTCGCTTATGCTTCCGTTGGGGACTCCTTGCCCGGACTTTGCTCTACCCGACCCAAGCGGCAAGATCGTCCGGAGGGATGACTTTCAAGGGGCTCCCGCTCTTTTGGTCATGTTTCTGTGCAACCATTGTCCCTACGTGAAACATATCCGCCACCATCTGGCGGAGTTTTGCCGGAACTACCAGAAACGCGGGGTAGCCATCGTGGGGATTAACTCCAACGATCCCCAGCGTTACCCTGAGGATAGCCCAGAACGGATGGCCGAAGAGATCAAGCTTGTCGGTTATCCCTTCCCCTACCTCTTCGATGAGTCTCAAGAAGTGGCCAAAGCGTTTCGGGCAGCCTGCACGCCAGACTTTTTCCTTTTTGACCAGGATCGAAAGCTTGTCTACCGGGGACAATACGACGACAGCCGGCCGGGTAATGGAATTCCCGTTACCGGGCACGACCTAGCAAGGGCGATCGACGCTCTTTTGGAAGGACGACCCATTCCCCAGGATCAAAAGCCTAGCCTTGGATGCAGTATCAAGTGGAAGCCAGGTAACGAGCCGGACTACCTCTAGATTACAGTTCTGGAAACGTGCCAGCTTCTTTTCTTGCGTTCTTTTCTTTTTGGTCCCTGCTCTCTTCCCAGCACTCCCCACAGTTCTGGGAGAGCAACCCTTTTGGCCCTACCCGGTTCCCTCGGAAGGAAAGCCGTACCTCCCTGCGTTTTTCGTGGCAGGCGTGACGCAAACGTGACAGCACTTTTCTCTTCTCGTACCCCTCCCACCGATCCATTCTGGTACAAGGATGCGATTATCTACGAGCTCCACGTGAGGGCCTTTTTCGATTCCAACGGCGATGGAATCGGCGATTTTCCGGGACTTACCTCTAAAGTGGACTACCTAGAAAAACTGGGAGTTACGGCAGTCTGGCTTTTACCTTTCTACCCGTCCCCGTTGAAAGACGACGGATACGACATTTCCGACTACACCAATGTGCATCCTGCCTACGGAACGCTCCGGGATTTCCAACGGTTTCTCGAGGAAGCTCACAAGCGCGGTATCCGCGTGATCACCGAGCTTGTCCTTAACCACACCTCCGATCAGCATCCCTGGTTTCAACGAGCGCGTCACGCCCGGCCCGGGTCCCGGTGGCGGGAGTTTTATGTGTGGAGCGAAACGCCGGAGCGCTACCGGGACGCACGGATCATCTTCCAAGACTTTGAGACTTCCAACTGGACTTGGGACCCGCTGGCCAAAGCTTACTATTGGCACCGCTTTTACTCCCATCAACCCGACCTCAATTACGAAAATCCCGAGGTTCGGCGTGAGATCCTCAAAGTGATCGATTTCTGGTTAGGGATGGGGGTGGACGGCCTACGGCTCGATGCAGTTCCCTACCTTTTTGAAAAGGAGGGGACCACCTGCGAAAACCTCCCGGAAACGCACGCGTTTCTCAAGGAAATCCGGGCCTTTGTAGACCGCAAGTATCCCGGAAGGATGCTCCTGGCCGAGGCTAACCAGTGGCCGGAAGATGCCGTGGCTTACTTTGGCCAGGGGGATGAATGCCACATGGCGTTCCATTTCCCGCTGATGCCCAGGCTCTACATTGCCCTCCAGTCCGAAGAGCGCTACCCCATCGTGAATATCCTCGAGCAAACTCCAGCCATTCCGGACAATTGCCAATGGGCCATTTTTCTGCGCAACCATGACGAACTCACCCTAGAGATGGTGACCGATGAGGAAAGGGACTACATGTATCGAGTTTATGCTCGGGAAGGGAGAGCGCGGTTGAATTTGGGGATTCGCAGGCGGCTGGCTCCCTTACTTGGGAATAATCGCAAGAAAATTGAGCTCCTCTTTACGCTTCTTTTCTCCCTTCCGGGGACTCCCATCCTCTACTACGGGGATGAAATTGGAATGGGTGATAATATGTACTTGGGAGATCGGAACGGAGTCCGAACCCCCATGCAATGGAGCGGGGAAACCAATGCTGGATTCTCCACGGCTAATCCCCAAAAGCTCTACTTACCCGTTGTCATCGACCCTGAATACCACTACCAAGCTGTTAATGTAGAACTCCAAGAGCGGAACACCTCTTCGCTTTTGTGGTGGGTCCGCCGAACGATCGACATGCGCAAGCGTTTGCGGGCTCTGGCTCGGGGATCCCTGCGGCTTGTTTTTGTGGATAATCCCAAGGTGCTCGCCTTTACCCGCGAATGGGAGGGACAGATCGTGCTTGTGGTCCTTAATCTTTCGAGGTTTTCCCAGCTGGCCCGCCTTGACCTCAGAGAATGGGCTGGAATGACCCCCATCGAGCCTTTTGGTCGAACGGTTCTCCCCCCAATACGGACCGACGACCCCCTGACCTTCCTCATGGGGCCCTACGATCACTTCTGGCTTCTCCTCAGCCAGACGACCGAACCCGTCGTCCATCTTAAGGATTCCGTGCGCCCCTTGGTCCTTGTCGAACGTCCCACTGCCGAGTACTGGGAGTCGGAAACCGGAAGAAGGGTTCTTGCCCAACTTCTGCCCGATTATCTCCCCTCCGTTCTTGGTCGCCTTGCACCTAGTGCAGCGATCACGGACGTTTCGGTCTGGGATTACATTGAAATGGAGCCGGTCAGGAGAGCTGACTCGATCTTCTGGCTTTTTGTCTCGACCAACTTGTCCGAGGGAAGTCCCATGGTTCTGGCCCTCCCGCTTTTTGTTGCCGAAGCAGATGCAGCGCGCCAACTTCTCCTCCTCTATCCGGAATCGGTTCTGGTTCGATACCAGGCCGGCCAGTGGGAAGGAGTGCTGGCCGACATTCGTCGGTATCCGGGTTCCTGGGATCTCATTCTGGACTTTGTTGCCGGAAGAAGGAGAGCGTCCGGCCATCATGGTTTTCTTTGTGGGAGAGCCTCCCGGGAAAGCGAAGAACTACGCCGGCAAGGACAGTTGCCTCCCCACACCAAGCTCATCGAAACGGAGCCTGCCTGCGTGAGGGTCATTTATGGCCAGCGCTTCCTTTTAAAACTCTACAGAATCCTGGGAGAGGGAGAAGATCCCGATGCGGAAATGGTGCGTTACTTGAGCGAAAAATGTAGATTTCCGCACGTACCGCAGTACATGGGAGCTCTGGAATATCATCGAGAGGATGGCGCGCGCTCTTTGGTAGCTCTCCTTCTTGAACATGTCACTTCCGAACAGGATGCCTGGAAGCTCACAATCGGGGTTGTCGAACGGTACCTGGAGCACGTGCTCGAGGTTCGACCTCCTGTGGACCCGCTAGCCCTTTGGAAAGAGCCCATCGCTCAATGGCCGGCCTCGGTCCGGGAACTCGTGGACGAAATTTTCCTTGGGAATCTCCGTCTTCTGGCAGACCGGACCGCACAAATGCACTTGGCTTTGGGACAGGAGTCAGACGATCCTGACTTTAACCCCGAACCCTTCACTCCTCTCTACCAGCGCTCGCTATTCCAATCGGGGCTCGAATTACTCGCAGAGGTCAATCGTCTTTTTAAAGAAAGAACTTCCTCGCTTCCGCCTGCCCTCCGAGACGAAGCCCCTCGCTGGGGTGGGATCTATAGCCGGCTAAAAACGCTCTTGGGAGCCATTGTGAATCGAAAACTTTCCGGCGCAAAAATTCGAGTTCATGGAGATTACCAACTGGAAAAAGTTCTGTATACGGGAAAGGATTTCGTCATTACTGACTTTGAAGGGGATCCCTTCCGGCCTGCGAGCGAACGGCGACTCAAACGGCCCGCCCTACGCGATGCCGCCACGATGCTCCAGTCGCTCCGGTTTGCAGCCTTCTCCTCCCTTCGCTATTCAGGAGTGGCACCTGTGGCCGAGTTTCCCTATCTTTCCGACTGGATCCATCTTTGGTATAAGTACACCAGTACGGTCTTTCTGGAGAGCTATTATGCACGGATCGGGCCCGCTTCCTTTCTCCCGACTGACCCGGCGGATCGGGATGTCCTTTTGCAATTCTGCCTGATCGAACGAGCCCTGGGAGAATTGATCCGGGACGTGGAACTTGAGCATGACCGGGTAGCGTTTTCGTTCTACGCGCTCAAACTCCTTTCTCTAGGCCCCGAAACCCTACCACCTCCCATCCCCTCATAGTTAGCGATGAGCTGGCCTTCTTATGAACCGCTGACCGAATATGATATCTATCTCTTCCGCCAGGGGTGCCATTATCGCATCTATCGAAAAATGGGCGCCCACTTGGCCCTCCGCGACGGCTCCCTAGGGACCTCTTTCCGTGTTTGGGCACCCAATGCGCGGTACGTTTCGGTCATCGGCAACTTCAATGGTTGGAATCCCAAAAAAAATCCCTTGGAACGCCGGAGCGATGAATCGGGAATCTGGGAAGGTTTCCTTCCAGGAGTCGATAAGGGAGCCCTTTACAAGTACTATATCGAACCCGAACGGGGAGGTGCTCCTCTAGAAAAGGCCGATCCCT
The DNA here is from genome assembly GCF_905250085.1 of Candidatus Methylacidithermus pantelleriae. Taxonomy (GTDB): domain Bacteria; phylum Verrucomicrobiota; class Verrucomicrobiia; order Methylacidiphilales; family Methylacidiphilaceae; genus Methylacidithermus; species Methylacidithermus pantelleriae. Next base: position 81,496 of record NZ_CAJNOB010000056.1, on the reverse strand, counting down.
TTGCCTTTTTTGCAGAAAAACCTCCGTGTAGTGCGTCGGTCGTCTGGGATCTCCACTATGATTGGCACGACCACGAGTGGATGGAAAAACGCTCTCAACGAAACGCGCTCGATGCACCCTGGTCAATCTACGAAGTTCATTTAGGTTCCTGGCGACGAGTCCCCGAAGAAGGGTATCGCTGGCTCACATACAGGGAATTGGCCCCGCTCCTTGCCGAGTATGTGACGCGGCTTGGATACACTCATGTTGAATTTCTCCCGATCATGGAACACCCCTATTATCCCTCCTGGGGATACCAGGTTACCGGATACTACGCTCCGACGGCTCGCTACGGTACTCCCCAGGATTTCATGTACTTGATCGATTACCTTCACCAGCACGGTATTGGCGTCATCCTCGACTGGGTTCCCTCTCACTTTGCTACCGACGGGCACGGGTTAGGTCTTTTTGATGGAACCCATCTATACGAACATGCGGATCCCCGCCAAGGATATCACCCGGACTGGGGAAGCTATATTTTCAACTATGGGCGAAACGAAGTTCGAGCTTTTCTCATTAGTAACGCCTGCTTTTGGTTCGAGCAGTATCATGTGGATGCCCTGCGAATTGATGCGGTTGCTTCCATGCTCTATCTCGACTACTCCCGGAAACCGGGAGAATGGATTCCTAATATCTATGGGGGAAATGAAAACCTCGAAGCCATCGCATTTCTCCGGACTCTTAATGAGGAAGTCTATCGCTCGTTTCCGCATGTCCAGATGATTGCCGAGGAATCCACCGCCTATCCTATGGTGTCCCGGCCCACCTATCTCGGAGGGTTGGGTTTTGGGATGAAATGGAACATGGGGTGGATGCATGATACCCTATGGTACTTTTCGCTGGACCCGATTTACCGGAAGTATCACCAGCACTGCTTAACCTTTAGTGCGTGGTATGCCTTTCATGAAAACTTTATCCTTCCTCTTTCCCACGATGAAGTGGTCCATGGCAAAGGATCACTTCTTTCCAAGATGCCGGGGACACCCCAAGAAAAGTTCGCCAATCTCCGTGCCCTTCTGGGGTATATGTACTTTTTCCCAGGCCATAAACTTCTTTTCATGGGGGGTGAATTTGGCCAATGGGGCGAATGGAACCAGGATCATAGCTTGGAATGGCACCTTTTGGAATACGTGCCCCACCAAGAACTTTTGCGATGGGTGTGCGAGCTGAATCGCTTGTATCGAACGGAAAGAGCCTTGCACGAGGAAAACTTCCATCCCCGAGGATTTGCATGGATCGATTTTTCCGATTGGCAACAAAGCATTATTAGTTTCCTCCGGCGGTCGCGCGACGGGAAAGAATTGATTCTGGTCGTTCTCAATCTGACACCCGTACCCCGGTTCCATTATCTCGTGGGAGCCCCAGCTGGCGGTTATTGGAAAGAAATTGCCAATAGCGACGCGAGCTACTTCGGTGGTTCGGGACTCGGTAACTTGGGCGGCGTGGAAGCAGGTTTGCTTGCCTGGGCCGGCCAGCCTTTTTCCCTATGCTTGACCTTGCCTCCTCTTTCTCTGGTCGCCTTTAAAAAGGAGTTATCCCATCCACAATAGATACCTCCCTTGAAAAGGCTGGGGAATGGAACGACTGCCGCCCGCCAAACCGGAAAGCAAAACGAGCTTATCCGTTTCTTTCCACAAAGCGCCCTACTGAAAGAGCTCTTTTTTTCCACTATCCCCTCGGAAGGCGAATCTCGGTGGATCGTGGATTTGCTCGTTTGGGCACACCTGTTCCTAAAACCTTGAAACACTTTCTAGCCAGATTCAAGCCCCTCCAAGGCTTCGCCAGGGGCTCCCGTTTTTTGGGAGAGAGCATTTTCGCGTTTGACCGGGAAAAAACCCTGGATGACCCCGCGGAAAGGGGAGCCTTTTCGGCCAGTACTTTTCCAATAAAAAAGAAGCCAAGCGGCAAGGCTTTCGCGAGGCGGTTGTCAGGGAGCTACGGAAGGTTTTCCAGAAGCCCCATAGCTAATCAGGTAGATCCGCCCGGAAGCGTCGTCGCTAAAAACTACTCCCTTACCCGGGAGAACGGCCAAGCCTGTCGGCCTTCCCCAGGCAATCGGCCTATCTGCATCTAAAAGGAAGCCTGTAAGAAAATCCTCATACCATCCCAAGGGCCGTCCCTCCGGGGCAAAGGGAACAAAGACAATCTTATATCCCGTAGCCACCGTGCGATTCCATGAACCGTGGAAACTGACAAAAGCACCATTTTGGTATCGCGGAGGGAAGAGGGTCTCGGTAGCCGCAAAGGCAAGGCCCAGCGGAGCGGAATGAGCCTGAAAAAGAATCTCGGGGGTTTTCGTTTGGGACACAAGGGTATGGAGCTTAGGACCGAAAATCTCAATCCTTGGATCCCTTAGGTGAGACGAGAGGTAGACAGCGGGCCATCCATAGAACTCGCCCGGATGAAGACAGGCCATGTAGTCCGGGACAAGATCATCCCCTAGCCCATCCCTTTCATTGACCACACACCAAAGTTCCCTGGTCACTGGATGGAAGGCAAGCCCCACGGGATTGCGAATCCCTCGGACCCAGACCTTCGGTGGGGATCCATTCAAAGGGACCTGCAAAACCGTGGCTCGAGGTGATCTCTCCCACCCAACATTGCCGGCCGAACCGATTCCCACATATAACGCCGTCCCATCCGGCGAGAGGACAAGGCTTCGAGTCCAGTGCCCGCCTCCCGGATAAACGGCCAGCACGGAACCCTTTCCTTTGAGAAAGGTCTGACCCGGCTCGTAGGGAAACCGCAAAAGCCGGTCGGTACATGCCACATAAAACCAGTGCTCGTCCCAAGCCATGCCAAAAGGCTCCCGCAACCCGATTCCTTCGGGAGCAAAAAGGTGGCGACGGATCCCAGTAGAGCGGCCGGCTTCCAGTTCCAAAAGCCAAATACGACCAGAATAGCTCTCGGCAACGAACAAGCTCCCGTTTGGCCCCGGTACAATCCAACGAGGGGAATCCAAGCCATCGGCCAGCACGGTTAGCTGGAAACCTTGAGGCAAATGCAAAACCGGATCCTTCGGGGGAGGAACAATGCGCGGGTACTTTTCCGCGCTCGCCGTTTGGTAGGGACGAGGGAGATCCTCTAGCCGGATCCGGATCGGCTGGGGGACTAGCGTCTCTACCCGAATGGCCGCGTGCACCGTAGAGACGGCAATCCAAAAGGAAGCCACTAAACGCAGCCACATGGACCCAGAAGCGTTACTCGGTTCCAACCTTGCCTTGGCAGGGAGGGGAGATGGCCGGTTCGTGCGCCCGCGCTACCTCTTCGCCAAACTCGCTCAACGGATCAGGGTTTCCTTTTTCCAAAGCCCTAGCTTGAAACTGGCGACGCGAAAGCCAGAGAACTCCTAAAAGGTCGATGGTCGCCTTCCAGGCGCGTCGAAAAGGCCGGACTTTGCTCTTGCCAAAGCGCCGAGGCCGGTGATGGACGGGGAGTTCCGCGACACGAAATCCCATGGCCACAGCCAGAGAAGGAATAAACCGGTGCATTCCATCCCAACCTGGAAGCCGTACGGCAAGCTCACGGCGAAGTACTTTAAGGGAGCACCCTGTATCCCGGGTCTGATCCTTAAGGAGAAAGGAACGGACGCAGTTGGCGATTTTCGAAGTAAACCTGCGGGTCCAGGAATCGAATCGTCTCTGGCGAAAGCCCGTTACAAGATGGACCTCTTCCCGGGCCAGTGTTTCGAGCAAGCGGGGGAGATCAGCCGGGTCGTTCTGAAGATCCGCGTCCATGAGCCCGATGACCATCCCGCGGGCTTGCTGGATTCCAAAGTAGATGGCTGCACTTTGACCGGAATGACGATCAAGATCGATCCACCGGATGGGAAAGCGCGGCGTAGTGGCCGGACGATCGAAAAAGTCCGTGCTCCCATCATTCACTAGGAGAATCTCGGCCGAAATCCCTAAATCTCCCAACACCAGGTCCAGCTCCGTAATGAGCAAGCCCAGGTTTTCCGCCTCGTTGTAGAAGGGAATGACGATCGAAAGAAACGGCCGGGGAGGATGCATCCCTTTGAAGCTCTCCAAGTTCGTTCTCTCCTAGGCTAGCTTAGGATCTGGCAAAGTTCCAGCGTGGCTCTTTCCAAGAGAACCCTGGGCAGATCCTGGGTCACAAGTTCTCGCAAAAGCCACTCCACCCGTTCCACAGCGCGCACCCACCTCTGGATGGGCAATCGCTGGCTGCGGGTAGCGATCCGACCTAGCCTCCACGGGCTAGGAAGCTCTCCAGACTTCGAGCGGACCAGAAGCGCTCGCGCAGACGGGTCTACCTCTGCAAGGACGGTGGAACCTCGGCGAACCAGCCGCAAAAGACCGGCTTCCCGTAGGCAAGCCGTCCGGGCAGCTAGGCGAATTTGTGCCGCAAGAAGGCTCGCCAATCCAATCTCCGATTCCCCCAAGGCAAGGAGTCGCTGCAGCGAATCCCAAGCCTCATCCAGCTTACCGGCAAGCACAGCGTCACAATACCCCCAGAGATCCCCTCCGCGGGAAACCGGCACAAGTGTTGCGGCAAACGTTCGTGTTAACCGCCGGTCCCCTGAAGGATAGACCGCCAGTTTCGCTAGTTCCTGCTCCAAAAGACCCCGGTCCCCTCCCGTAGCCCAAAACAGCCATTCCGACACACCCGGCTCGGGTTCCCAACCAAGCTTTTGTAGCTGCTCTTCCAGTTGGGCTATTTCGTCGGATTCCTCCTCCGAACCAGGCGATACCCGATCGCAACGGGTGATCATGGCATTGGCCAAAAGGTCTTTGAGTGCTGCGATCCGTCGATCCAGAGCTCGGGCATGAATCACAAGCCGGAAATAGGGAGTCGTTCCTTGCGAAAGGACCTCCAGCAGGTTTTGCCATACACGCAACAAAGCCGGGTTGCGGAAAAAAACGCTCGCCCCTAACAAGTCCACATGCTTCCACCAGACGATTCTCCCTTTTCCAAAAAGGGGAACGGTAACCAAAGCCTCCCATACAGCTTTCAGTTGTTCGAGAGCTTCCTCACCACTCTCCCCATCGCCGTCATAAGCTTCGATCTCTAACTGATGCTGGACGGCCTGCTGAGCAACAAACGCCTTGGATGCCTGGAATGCTGCGTAGGAATCCGTCCCTGTAAAGATGTGAACCCCTTTGGGTGCCGCCACTCCCATTGGTTCCACCTTGTGTTCGATGTGCACCTCGGTCTAATTTTCCGCTAGACTCCATGGAACACCTGTGGGCACCGTGGCGCAAGGCTTATCTAGAACAGGGGCAACCCTTGGATCCGGATCTCTTCTGCCGCATCGCCGCCCAGAGCGATGATGAAAAAAACTATGTGTTACTGCGAGGAAAATCCTGTTTTTGCCTCCTCAATGCCTTTCCCTACAATACGGCGCACTGCCTAATCGTACCCTATCGAAAGGCAAGCCGCTTACAGGAACTTTCCGATGCGGAGATTCTCGAGTCCATTGGCATGATTTGTCATTTAATCGACGCCATTGACGCTACCCTTCATCCGGATGGATACAATGTGGGCCTCAACCTGGGAGCCGCCGCAGGAGCTGGTTTGGAAAGCCACCTACACTGGCACTTGGTGCCGCGGTGGGCCAACGACTCCAATTTCATGACCACCGTTGGGCGAACTCGGGTCCATCCGGATGACCTTCCGGGTGTCTATCACCGGCTCAAAAGCTGGTTGGAATCTGCCGGGCCTTGGACCGGTGCCTACGGAAGTGGGGGTTCTCGAGAAGAAAAAGGCACTTTACAGGACCCGGATAAGACGGCAAGGTAGCAAGCCCATGTCATGCGAGCGCAAACTGCGGATCGGCTTGCCCAAAGGAAGTCTCGAAGAGGCAACCGTGGAACTTCTGGCCAAGGCCGGATTTCGGCTCCGGCGATCCCAACGGGAATACCGTCCCTACATTGATGATCCAGACTTGGAGGCACGGCTCATCCGGGCCCAGGAATTGGCCCGGTACGTGGCTCAAGGATTTCTTGACTGCGGGATTACGGGCAAAGACTGGGTGTTGGAAACAGAAGCCGATGTGGTCGTCATTTGTGACCTTGCCTATAGCAAGGCCTCCAAGCTCCCAGCTCGATGGGTGCTGGCCGTGGCAGAGGATTCCCCGTATCGATCCGTACACGATCTAGCAGGGAAACGCATCGCAACGGAAGCAGTCCAGCTTGTCCGTAAGTACCTACGCACCCATGGCGTAGAGGCTCAGGTGGAATTTTCCTGGGGAGCAACGGAAGTGAAAGTACCGGAACTGGTGGATGCCATCGTGGATTTGACCGAAACGGGGGCGTCTCTGCGAGCCAATAACCTGCGGGTTCTGGATGTCGTCCTGGAAAGCTACCCGCAATGGATCGCCAATCCCGTTTCTTGGAAAGACGAATGGAAAAGGAAAAAAATGGAAGCCATCGCGATTCTCCTGCAAGGGGCTCTCCAGGCAAGGGACAAGGTAGGCCTTAAGATGAATGTACCGCAATCAAATCTTAACGCTATTCTCCAGAGGCTACCGGCCTTGCGCAGACCAACGATCTCGCAGCTTGCAGATCCTCAATGGGTTGCCGTTGAAACGGTTTTGGACGAGGAAATCGTACGGGTTCTCATCCCGGAACTCAAAGAATTGGGCGCCGAAGGGATTATCGAGTATCCGCTCAACAAGGTGATCTACTAGGAAAGCTTCCCATGCTAGCCAACCGGGGAAGAGGACCCTTCTTTGGAGCCAACCACTCCATAGCTTGCGGAAAATGAGTCTATGGCAAGCTCGACCAACGAAAGGAGGAAGGGAGATACCAATCTATGGGTTCGATCAAAAAACGAAGAAAAGCTAAGATGAACAAGCATAAACGCCGCAAGCGGCGGCGAATGCATCGCCATAAGAAACGGTTGCGGTACAAGGCGTAGAAGAAAGCGGGCTCCATGCAGCCTTTGAGGAAGCCGGATCGATCCCATCCTCAAGAAAAAAGGCATACAGGCAGGCGGCTCTTAGGCTCTGAAAAAACAAAAAAGGCTTGCCCAGCAAGTCCAACTCGTTTCATAAAAAGGGGGTTGGTGGTGGGACGAAGACGTTTCCAGGCCTTTCCACAGGCCCGCTTGGGATTCGTTACTCTGGCCATCGTCGCTCTTTTGTGGCCAGCTGAGCCAAGCCTTGCCGCGGGTGTCAAAAAGCATTCCCGACCGGTCGGCCCGCGCCCGCATCCCGAAGGACGACCCTTTCCGGAGTCGTCCCTGCCAAGAGCTACCGCAATCCTCCTGTATGACCCGGTGGACAACCGGGTCCTTTTTGAGCGTAACGCCGACCTCCCCTTGCCCCCCGCAAGCACAACCAAGCTCATGACGGCACTCATCGTTTACGAAAAGACCGGCTTGGCTGGATGGGTCCGGATTCGGCCGGAAGACACCCGGGTCGAACCCTCTCACATTCCCCTGGTTCCGGGAGAAACCGTGAGTGTTCGTGACCTGGTCTGGGCACTTTTGATCGGTTCCGAAAACGATGCAGCTTTGGCTCTGGCCCGCTATACCAGCGGGTCGGTCGCTGCCTTTGTTCAAGAAATGAATCGGAAAGCACGGGAATTGGGATGTACCCATACCCACTTTGTTAATCCTAACGGCCTACCTGCGTCGGGACAGTGGACTACTGCACGAGACCTTCTTCGGATCTTTGAGGCCGTATTGCGAGTGCCGGAACTGCGAACCATTTGTGCCACGCCGGCGTTCCATTTGATCACGGCCAGTGGAGAACACTGGATTAAGAACCACAACAAGCTTCTCGGGAAATACCCCGGGATGGGCCCTGCCAAAACCGGATGGACTCGATCAAGCCTACATACCTTCGCGGCCTGTTGCCGCCGGGATGGCTCGGAGCTGCATCTGGTACTGCTAGCCAGCCCCAATAAATGGCAGGATGCCCGATGGCTCTTTGATCATGGGTTTGCCAAGCTGGGTACCCCTCCGGCTCACCCCTCATCCGGAACCAATTCAACGGGCAGTCTATAAGATAAGAGAAACCCGAAGGTTTAGCTAACTCTTAAGTAAGAGGCTCCTTTAACGCAGGGGGCGGGCTTGCCGATCCGCGGGTTGCAGAAATATGCTATTTTTCTGGTACTCTCCTTTGACCTCCCATGGGGGTAGTACTCCGATACTTCAAACATCGCCCGAGAAGCTTGTTTTTTTGCCTGGTCGCCCTTTCCGGGGCCGTAGCATTGGAACTTGTCTTGCCCCACATAATCGGGGCAAGCCTTAACCAGCTGGCAAAAGGAGCTTCCCCTGACTCCGTCCTTTTTTGCGGGTGGTATGCGGGACTCTGTCTCCTCCTGGCAGCCGCCAGAGAAGGATTACTGGTTTGGGCGGGCATCACGGAGGTACGATGGATAGGGGAGGTCCTCGGAGAACTCCGAAGAGATGTCTTTCGAGCAACTCAGCAACGAGCCCTGGGGTGGAACACACGGTCTGCTTCTACGGCAGACCTCCTTTCGTGCACGATCAGCGATCTTCGGAACGTAGAGGAATTTCTTCGAGGATTCCCGATGGCCGTTTTTGACACATCCCTTTACCTCGTCCTTGCCCTAGCCCTTATTACTTCGGCTAGCCCCACCCTCGGCTTGTTGACTGTAGTGCTTCTCCTGGCAAGCCTTGCCCGGGTCGTGCGGGGATCTCTACGACTGCATCGCCAATGGAAGAGGGTGCACTCCTTCTACGCTTCCCTCGTGGGGATCATGGAGGAGTCGATCACTGCTCTGCGTCTTGTGCGGGCGTTTTCTTTTGAGCGAATCCAAAGGCGGCGGCTTCTCGCCCAGCAAAAAGAGTACCTGCGAGAACTCTTCTCGGGGGTTTGGCTCTGGGCCACCCGCCTTCCGACCGCTCATGTTCTTTTTGCGCTCGCCTTTCCCGGAGTCCTCTGGATGGGAGGACGTCTTACCCTTCAAGGGACGCTTCCGGTCGGGGATCTGGCGAAAATCCTCATTTATTTAGTTTCCATTGCTCATCGAGTCTGCGGGTTGACTCACCTCTCCAACCTTTGGGAAGCGGCACACGCGTCAGCCTCAAGGATCGAGGAGCTTCTTTGCGGGGTGCAACCTCTAGCTTCTGGCAAGCGAGTCCCGGGCCGGCGGCCGGCGGCCCTGGTCTTCGATCGGGTCGGGCTCACAAGAAACCACGCCCACATTCTTAGGGATATTAGCCTTACGTTAACGCCGGGAACTTTTGTGGTGATTACCGGGCCCACCGGCTCGGGAAAAACAGCTCTGCTTACGCTTTTGCCCAGGTTTCACGATCCAACGACCGGACGCATCCTCTGGGGCGATGTCGACCTTCGGGAATTCTCTCTTTCCTGCCTCCGCCGATCCGTCACCTACGTCTTTCCGGAACCGTTCCTTTTCCACGGGACGATCCAGGAAAACCTTACCTTCGGGCTTCCCCATGCGAGCCGAAAAAGGATCGAGGAAGCCGCCCGAATTGCCTGCGCGGACGAATTTATCGAAAACCTTCCCAATGGTTACCAAACCGTCATTGGGGAGCGGGGAATCCGTTTGAGCGGAGGCCAGAAACAGCGCCTGGCTTTGGCCCGTGCCCTTCTTCTGCAACCGATGGTTCTTATTCTTGACGGGGCTACCACGAACCTCGATCCCGAAACGGAGGCGAGGATCTGGAAACGCCTTGTCAGCCTCGATCCCATGCCGATGATCCTATGGGTCACCCACCGGCCTTTCTTACTCCAGAAAGCCGACTGGATCATTGTACTGGAAAACGGGACAATCGCCCAGGAGGGAACCCACCAAAAGCTTCTCGCCCAGCCCGGTCCGTACCGGGAGATAACGAGCCCCACCCTCTTACCGGCTGGCCTGCTTGTGGCATGATCTCCGCATGGGCTTTGCCTCAACCTCGGCAAAAACGTGTCCAGTCCTTGCAGAGACTGGCCCGGCTCCTTTCCCTTTTGCGACCCTATTGGAAACTTTCTTTTCTAGCGGGCCTCTGTAGTCTCGGCCAGGGAATCTGCGCCTTTCTTTTCCCCATCTGCGTAGAAAAAGGCGTCGATCAGTGGATCGGTCAAAACCGAGCCGGTTGCCCTTCCCTTCAGGCTTTTGGACCCATCCTCGTTCTTTCTGTGGGAAGCCTTTTTGGTTTTTCATTCTTTCGGGCGGGAGAAATGGCAAGCGGTGTCCGGGCCGGCCAGAGAGCGATTGCCCGGCTCCGACAACGCCTCTTTTCTCGCGTGCTGGGGTTGCCTCTGGAGTTTTTCGAGTCTCTGCCGACGGGAAGCTTGGTGGCTCGGCTTTCTTGCGAGCTAGACCGGATCGAACCCTTCCTATCCTGGGGAATAGGAAAAGCCATGGCAAGCGTAACGCTTCTTGTATGGGTGGGGTTGATAATGGCATGGCGAGATCTTCGCCTTCTTGGACTCCTTGGTCTTTTTCTAGGGGCTGCCATCGGTATGAGCATCCTTCTGCCTCGAAAAAGCCTCCTGGCTCAAGAACAACTGGCCGCAGAATCTTCCAAGCTTGCGGCAGGATTCGCAGAAGCGATTCGTTTGGCTCCCCTTGTCCAGGCGTTGGCTGGAGAAAATCGCAGTCTTCTTCGGCTTGAAAAGCAACACGCGCGCTGGGTTCGGCAAGCCGTGAGGTCCCGGTGCCTTCAGCAGACCTATCTTTTCGGCTTAGGGATTCTTGCAGGGATGGCCCATGCCACCCTTTTGGGATACGGAGCCTATCTGGTTTGGCGAAACAAACTGACGATTGGAGAACTCACGGCCCTCCTTTTGTATCTCGGTATCCTTGTCGGGCCAATCCGATCTCTAGGCGAGTTGTCTTTTTCCCTTCTGGCCGCCTTGATCCATGCGGAACGCGCCTGGCAACTCTTGCAACCGGTCCACGGGCAAAGGCGGTCGCCTGCCAGGCGTTCCACGTTGCCCATCCGAGGAGAGATTATTTTTCAAGATGTCTTTTTTCGCTACCCTTCCACCCCCGAACACACTTGGGTCCTCCAAGGAATCTCTGCTCACATTGAACCAGGGAAAAGAGTGGCCCTGGTAGGCCCCACCGGCTCGGGAAAAAGCACGCTTGCCGCACTCCTTCTGGGATTCTATGAACCGCAACGAGGCCGGATCGAGATCGACGGGGAAGACTTGCGAAGCTGGCGAATCCAGCAACTGCGAAAAAAGATGGTTTGGATTCCCCAAGAATCGTTTGTCTTTAGTGGCACCGTTCTCGATAACCTCCGGTGGGTCAAGCCAAGAGCTTCTCTCAAGGAAGTCCAACGCGCAGCCAAGGAATTGGGGGTTGAAGAATGGTTCGAAGAATTGCCCTGCGGGTATCTCACGGAGGTGGGCCCGGCCGGGTCAGCCCTTACCAGTGGTCAGAAAGAGATTTTAGCTCTGCTTTGGGCGTTTTTAGCCAACCCCAAGATACTGATCCTCGATGAGGCAACCGCTTCACTGGATTCGCGAACAGAAGAAATGGTTCAAAGAGCCTTCCAAAAGCTCTCCCTTGGGAAGACGACACTCATAGTCTCCCACCGATTGTCGTCGGTAAACTGGGTGGACGAAATCTGGGTGTTAGAGCGGGGGCTATTGGTGGAAAAAGGAACCCACAAGGAGTTAGTCCAGCGGGAAGGACGATATCGCTCCCTGTACGAGAGTTTTTGTGGCAGGGGGAAATAACCCGAAAAGCGCTCGTTTTTGTTTTGGAAAAACCAAAAAGCCATTTTTTTGGGAATGCCCCTCTCACAAGGGCCATCGCTCAAGTAACCGTTGGGTACCTCCAATCTTCACCCCCATTCAGGCCTCTTGTGTGTGACCGTAGGGTAGGGTTTCCTTCTGCCTCATCGATCCAGCGTTTGGAGAGCAGGACACCAAAGAGGGATTGTGGCCTTTTCTTCCCGAGGGATCGCACGCCAACGTTATCTGGCTCTTGATCTACAAAGCCATTCGGGCAAAAAAGAAAGTCCCATGGCAACATATTGGGCCGTCATCCTCCTCGGAGTCCTTGAGGGACTGACCGAGTTCCTCCCGGTGTCGAGCACGGCTCACCTGCTCATCGCCGAGCACTGGCTGGGCCAGCACTCCGAAGCTTTTAATATCATCATCCAACTGGGCGCCGTTTTGGCGGTGGTCCTTGTTTACCGAAAGGAAATTCCTCTCCTCTTTACTCAATCCAGCTCTCGGCGGGGGCTGGCCTATCTCGGGAAAATTGGAGTAGCTTTCCTTGCTACAAGCGTCTTGGGGCTCCTCGTTAAGAAAATGGGTTGGAAATTGCCCACAGAACTCTGGCCCATCATCCTTGCCCTCCTTGCAGGCAGCCTGGCGATCCTTCTTGTGGAGCACCGTTTTCAGCGAAACCCTGTTCACGAAGATGGTATCGGCTGGACAACCGCTCTATGGGTGGGAATCGCTCAAGTTTTCGCAGGAATCTTTCCAGGGCTTTCACGCTCGGCGGCAACCATTCTTACAGCCGTGTATTTCGGGGTAACTCGCCTAGAAGCGACCGAATTTTCCTTTCTTTTGGGGATCCCTACCATGGCTGCGGCGAGTCTTTACTCCTTGGACTCAGAAACCCACTTTTTCCACCGTGCTCCGGCCGAGTCTTGGGCTTGCTTAGCCCTTGGATTTTTCGTTTCGGCTCTCGTCGGATTTGTCAGTGTCAAATGGCTCCTCTCGTATGTTCGATCGCGCTCTTTTGTTCCTTTTGCATGGTACCGAATCGCTCTTGCTTTGGTTCTTTTGCTAGTCCTCCGGGGTTAGGAGACCTGGTGGACAGCTACAAAGGCAACCTGATCCTCGCCCTGGGTAAAGCCAGGACGTAGCTTCACAATCGCTTCCCTTAGGCCTTACGGGTCCGCCGACATAACAGCTTTCGGACCAGATCTGTCGTGACCATTGTGAACGGGAAAAGGTACACTGCCAAAGCCTAGCTCAAAGCTCCTCACCTTTGCCGTTTCAACAATGGCGGAACACGAGCTGTCTCCCATGGGACCCCGGAGAATCCATCGACACTAGTAGTACCATACCCAGTGACCAGGAACCCATACCCAATCACCCCATCGAGGCCGGTACCTCCAGTGTCCAGGTACCCAAACACGCCGCGCATACCGGGGATAGGGGGGAGGAGAATAGTAGTACGTCGCACAACCACTTTGACTGAGTGCGGCCAGAGCTAGAAGTCCCAAAAGGAAAATGCGACGAAAGAAAAGTCCCACATTTACCATAGTTCCCTCCAGAGAGTGGCTTGGTGGTGTCTTATCTAGCTGCTCCAAGTTGATCAATCCTCTACGAATCCGCTCGGGGTTCCGGCACAGCACTTCCCTTTTCCTCTTGATCCGTTACGCACGATCATAGAAAAAACTCTTTCCGGCATCTGCCCGTTACCGACCGGATTTACGAATCGTACAAGCTAGCATGCCCGCCGCCCACTTCCCGCTTCCTCCGGGGCTTTGTGGTGGAGGCAGTAGGCCTTGCATCCCGTCCGCCGCCGTTATGCTCTCCGGTCCACCCCGACTCCAGTAGCCAGAAGTGCCACAAGATTGTGTACCGCGTTGCTGCTTCGGTCCAGAACAAGCCCAGAGGCTTTCCTCCACCACCCCGGCCCCCGGTTCCGCTGGATACGGTTCACGTTCACAGTCTGGGCAACCATGATCCGGCTGGCGGGGACGATCTCACCGGTTCACTTGTCCAGAGCATCCCGACGGATCCGCCCGATGCAGGTATAGGGCTGGCGAGCCCGTCCTAGGTCTTTTCCCGGTTCCTGCTACCTGACTTCCCCTGCGCCAGCACCCGTTCCGGCCGGAAAAGCTTCTGGAGCGGCTTCCTCCAGCATCCACCCGTTTGACCCCTGCTCTCCTCTCAAAAGCCCCGCCAGGTGCCGCAACCCGGCATCAACCCTAACCCAAGCTTCGGAAAAACCTGGGTAAGTCCAGTTTGCTTTCCCTTTCAGAGGAAAAGCTCGTTACCCACCGTCCACCCATCCGGTTTACCGTAGCCCGGAATAGACCGATCATCCCTGGTCGGATCCGCTGCCAGAGCACCGTCGCCGGCTCGTACGTCCTCACCCAGCCGATCCTGGCCAGCACAACGCGGCTTTGATCCTCTGTCCGGACCGGACGGGCGATGAACCCCAACGAGGCCTGGTCTCGACCCCTCCGATTCAAGCATGGGAGGTCTACCCGCACACCCGGCGGCCGCTACGCTTCCCCTTTTTGGCCGCCTGACCCATGGTTTGAGGCCGCCCGCCAGACCCTCAAAGTCCGAACGATTTCGTCCCCTTCGCATTCTCCGGCGACCAGGGAGCAAGGCCCTCTGTAGCCCGGTTCCCCTCGCGGCGAAGCTCGGGCAAGCGTCCAGACCACCTGCACATCCTCCGCCACTTCCAGGCATCCAGACACTCCTTGGCCAAAGCCAGCCTCCAGTGGAAGTCGAAACTCTCGGCCCTCATGCGGGTGTCCAGGGCTCGCTTGAGCGCCAGGCGATGAATCGATCGTAAATCGGAATACCTGGTGAACGAGACTAGCTCTAGCCCCCCAATGACCGTCTTTTCCCCACGCCGCCGCACCGGCTAGCATCCGTAGGGCCGGATGCAGAGGCTCGGCAGGACGTGGATCACGTCCAGCACCCGGTCCTTTTTCACCTTTGCCAGCTTCCTCACGATCAGCCCCCTTCGCGTCGAAGCAAACGCAGCCTCGATGGGCTCCGACCCCAACCGCGCGAGTCTCTCCCCACTCCTCTAACAAGGATGGTCTTCCATACGGGCGATCGCAGTACCAAGATCCCTTCCCTCTAAGGGCGATTGAGACCTCTTCGGTCTTGACCCCTTTCTTAAAGGAAGCCCATGCTGCAAGCCGCGTCACCTGGCGGTGGCGATCGGTGTTGTGATCCTCCAAAGAACCCGGGCATGCAGTACCGCCTCACGCCTTGCTTCTGCCCCGGGCTCGTCAACCCCTATTCGGCCTCATGGGCGTCTCACAGGCAGGCCCCGAGAGCTTCCTACATTCCACCGCTACGGACCAGTCGTAAAGCTCATACCATTCGCTTGGTCCCAGTTCGATCACTCAATCAGGATCTTACAGCCTATTGGCAGCCAGCCTTCCACAAATCAATCCGCAGTTTGGGAGTGCTTTCGGAATAGCCCCCCGCTCCCATCGCTTCTTCCAGAAGAAACCCCAAACGCTCATCCCGAAGTCCAAACCCCCACCGGGAACTGACCCAGCATTTGCCCAACGGGGGCTTGATCCTTCCATACACACTTTTCGACGGTTAGACCGCTGTTCCAGTGAGGGGGCGCATCTGCAGGTAAGACTGCATACGTGTCGCTCCACACCGTTTCCCCCACAGGCCACATCCCTTCTTCCACCAGAGCGGTGCTAAACCTGGGGACAACCACCATTACCCATCGAGCAGCGAATCGCCGGATAAATCCAAAGACATGGTCCCTGCGGGAACCTCGAAATGTCATGGGGATATAATCGCCTTTTTCCATGACATCCCGGTATTCTTTTCGAACTCGAAGCCCGTGATAGATGACGTAAAGTTTGATCCGCCCGTCCTTCGGATTCGATAGGATTTGGGAAAGATGCTCGGTGTTTCCGGCCGCCTCCCGTACCTGCCGCAACAATCGTTTCCGTAGGTCAAAATCCACCCGGCGGCGATTATCGGGATCCACAAAGGAAAGGTCCCATAATTCGCTCCCTTGGTAAAAATCCGGTACCCCTGGTGCAAAAAGTTTCAATGCGGTTTGAGCCAGGGAATGGATCGCGCCGTAATGAGCGACCCGGCGGACAAACGGAAGAAAACTTTTCCAAAACTCCGGGCTCAGCTCAGGGTTGAGAATGTCTGTGGCGAAACCCACGCAAGCCTCCTCGTAAGAAAGGTGAGGGTTGTGCCAGGTAGAAAACGTCTTGGCTTCCCGGCACGCCTTGACCACAAAGCTACTTACCCGTTGCCGGAAAGAGGGAAGCGTTTCTAGATCCCAGGGGAAGGAAGCGACCAGACTCTGGTAGAGGAAATACTCCATATTGGGATCGGGGGCCCAGACACCCCCAATGTCCCGTTTCTTGGGCTCATTGAGTCGTCTCCACTCCCAAACATGGCTTTCCCACTCCTCAGCCAGCTCGGAAAGGACATTCAGCCGGGCGCGAGCATCTTCTCCCCGCTTGGTGTCGTGAGTCGAAGTCGCGTTCAAACTGTAGGGCCATCGCATGGCCCTCTTTTGAAGAAAGGTGTGAAACTCATCGGGTAAAACCCCGAATCGGATCGGGTTGCACCCCACTTCGTTCAACGACAAAAGCCGGTTGTAGATATAAAAGAAACAGTCCTCGAACCCCTTCGCCATCGCTGGGCCTGAAATTTGCTGGAAACGGGCAATGCAATCGGCCAATTCTGCCTTGTCCTCTTCAGGCAAAGGATGAGGCAACTCTAAAAGAAGGAGCTGACGGATAAACCCAAGCTCATTGAGAAGTTCTGGCTGGCTGGCACAAGCTTGGCTAATGGCTTGTTCGATAAAACGCCGATCCTGAGCACTCGGTCCTTCCTGAGTGACATAGGTGCGATAGACAGGAAGGCAGGCGACAACCTCAGCCAACGCCCGTCGCAAGCCATTGAGGGTAACGTCAGGGCCAAACCAGAGTCGAGCACAGAGCCCGTGCACCGCCAGAGCTACCCGGTCGAGATCGCCCGCCAGCTGTTCTTGGACAACAAAGCGCTTTTCTTCTCGGACCAGTTCCTCAGGTTCATCTTCGACGGCAGCAAAATCCCGAAACAGCCGATCCATTCGACCCAGCGAGTTGCGGTCGCAAAAAAGCCCGGTCACCATTCCCAGAAAGTCATACCCGGTGGTCCCTTCCACCGGCCAGTTTTCCGGAAGGGTCTCTTCCACGGCATCGACAATTTTTTCAACCAGAAGATAGGCTTCCGGGACCGAACTGCGCAGCCGATTCAGATAGGCCGTGGGGTCGTACAGGCCGTCAATATGATCGATTCGTAACCCACTAATCCACCCCTTGCGCACCAGCTCGAGAAGGAAACCATGGGTTCGTTCGAAAACTTCCGGATTCTCCGAACGAACGGCAATCAAGTCATTGACCGTAAAGAACCTCCGGTAGTTGATCTCCTCGGTTGCTACCTTCCAGAGGGAGAGTCGGAAGTATTGCTCGCTCAAAAGACGATCCAGGAGCTGGAAGGAGCTAGGATTGGTCACGTCACCGTTGAATGTGCGCAGGGTGGCTTCCAAGGAAGCTCGGATATCCCGGTTGCCGCGAACGAGCTCCCGGAGCATCTGCTTGACAAAGCGGACCTGATCCTTGCGCTCACTCGGGCTTTCCGCACTGGAAAGATTGCGAATCGTATAAAGAACCCCAAGAAACTTCAGGTGATCCAGATGCTGGGCACCCAGACGCTGTCGAATGGCCGGGAGGCAATGACCGAGCACCGTGGCATAACTTTCGATCCGCAAGGGAAACTTAAGCCCATGATAGGCCACATAGAAGGCCCCGTCTTGAAACTGGAGCTGAATTTCCCCGCAGCTAAGTGCCTGGCCGTAGTAGCTGGAAAGAAAGGGGGCTAAAAGCCGCCCCTTAAGACTGGGGTAGGGATGATTCCACTCAATGTCAAAAAAGTGGTAGTACTCCGAAAACGGGCCATTTTCCAAAACGTCGGCTAGCATCGGGTTTTCGATGTGAAAAGCCATGTGATTGGGCACGATATCCTGCAACCACCCCATGGATCGTTTGCATACCTTGGCTAGAAGCTCTTCAAACTGCTCTGGCGTTCCCAGTTCCGGATGGATCGTAGAGGGGTCGACACAATCATATCCGTGGGAGCTCCCCGGGCGAGCTCGGGTCACGGGGGACGCGTAAACGTGGGAAATCCCAAGTTCCTGCAAATAAGGAAGGATCGCCTCCACGCTGCGAAACGAAAACTCTTTGTGGAGCTGGAGGCGGTAGGTGGCCAGAGGAACATTCATTGCTAGGGTCTTCCTCTCCTCCTGGCAACTCGGCCTGGGTCTCTCCCGAACCGGTGCAGCGAAATGTTCTTGCTAGGTCTCTCATAACCAACCCGATCCAAGCGATTCACCTGGGAGTTGCAGCTCCAAGGAAGGCTGCCATTTTTACTTGGCAAGAATCTAGGGTGAGACGATATTCCGGCGATCTACTATGGGCAACAAAGAAAGCCAGAAGAAAAAGGGAAAGCAACCCACGGTAAAAGACCCGGAAAAAGCCGCACCGTCTTCTGGGTCCAAGGAGAACACCAAGGCCCAGAAGAAAGGTGAAGCGGGCAAATCCAAGGAACCCCGGCGGGTGTCGTCCGAGCACAAGGGGGCCCAGAAAGTAAAACCTGCCTCCTCAGAGCAGCCCTCTTGGGAAAAAGAGAAAACTCCTGAAGGGACGGCTCCTGGTGCAACCGATCGCTCCCCGGGCACGGGGAAGGCAAGAGGGAAAGACTGGGAGAGTTTCCTGGCACGGCAGAAAGAGAAGCTCCTTGAGCTTCGGGATCACATCCTAAACCAGATGCAAGGGGTCGCACAGGACACCCTTCGGGTCTCCTCGGAAGGAAGCGGAGCCTCGCCCTTTGGGCTCCACCAGGCGGACGCCGGAAGCGAGGCCTATGATAAGGATTTTGCCCTTACGCTCCTTTCTCAAGAACAGGATGCTTTGTATGAAATTGAGGAGGCCCTCAAACGCATTGAAACTGGCACGTACGGGATTTGTCAGATGTGCGGGAACCCCATTCCGCGGGCTCGCCTAGAGGCAGTACCTTATGCCCGGTTTTGCGTAGGTTGTCAAAGGGAACAGGAACGCGAGTATCGGGCACGGAGGAGGTGGGAATCGGTGCCCCAATTTATGGAATCGGCGGAAGGATGGATGGAAGAAGAGGGAGAAGAGGCGTTGGAGGAAGAAGAGAGGAGAAGGGAAAAGGAGTAAGAAGCCCAGGGATCTGGCCAGATCCTTTGGTTGATTGCCAGCGAGAGGGTTTGTATGGGGAGAAAAACGAAAACAAAAAAAGGAAGAAAGAAAGCACTTCGCCGTGCCCGGATGCCGGCAAAAGGTGCTCGAAAACGGGTGGACATTGACCCGGAAGCCATCTCCTTTCAAAACGTGGAATTTTTGAAAAAGTTCACGACCGAAAGCGGCCGAATTCTTCCGAGACGGGTGACCGGTCTACCCGCCAAGCTTCACCGGAAGTTGGCTCGCGAAATCAAGCGAGCCCGAAACGTGCTTTTGATGAAATAGAACTGGAAAGCTCCGTGTTCGGAGCTAATAAGAAAAAAAAGGAAAGGGCGGTATGGCAGGTCGATGCTGTATTACGGGTGCCACCAGAGCTTGGGGCCGGAGCGTTAGTCGCCGGGGAAAGGCTAAAAAGAAAGGGGGAATCGGGATTCATGTTACCAAGAGGAACCCGAGGTTTTTCTTCCCCAATCTCCGGCGAAAGCGGATTTTCGTTCCGGAACTTGGTCGAGCCGTAACCGTTCGAGTGACGGCTCGTGCACTTAAGACCATGATGAAAAACGGTCCCTACCAGGTGCTTCGGGAAGCAGGTGTACTGCGGTGACGAGCCCACCTGCCCTTCCCAGGGAAACTCGCTCCCGGCCGACCGAGAGGGGCGTGGAAGGGAGCGGGGTGTTGCGGTAGAAACCAACGATAGAGAGGAGAAAAAAAACATGGCCTTTAGTGTTGTCAGCAAAAAGAGCGGCAAGACGTACTATCTCCACGGACGAGATCAAGTTTTGCGGAACGGGCTCAAAGTGCGGCTCTATTACTTCTCAACCAAAGTAGGAGAAGGCGTGCTTGACTCTTTGCCCGATGGCTACGAAGTGGCGGAAAGTGATCGCACGGGCTTGCCCATTCTAAGAAAAAGGAAAGGAGCTCCCTCGTAGGACCGGCGGCGGAGGCGAGCTCTTTTCCGGTTTCTCTAGGGCTGGTCCACAAACGAGACCGGAAGGGTTAACGCTTGAGCTAACCGGGCGAGATACTCTTTCCGGGGAATATCGACGGCCCGCATCTGGCGGGTTACAGGGGTGGCCACCTGGGTATCAAAGAGTTGGAAGCCTCGTCGTTTCAACTGATCCACTACAAAGCATAAGGCGGCCTTGGAGGCGTCGGTTACTCGATGAAACATCGACTCACCAGCAAAAAAACCTCCAATAGCGACCCCGTATAGGCCACCTACCAGTCGCCCGTCCTGCCACACTTCTACGCTGTGCGCGTAACCGTGGCGATGCAGTTCCGTATAGGCTCGAATGAAGCGGGGACTAATCCACGTCTGTTCCCTTCCCGGTGAGGGCTCCGCACAACCCCGGATCACTTCCTCAAACGCTTGGTTGATGGTAAACGCAAACTTCCCTTGACGAAGCTTCTGGGCAAGCCGGCGTGGGACCCGGAACGTTTCCAATTCAAAGATGGCTCGCGGATCGGGACTCCACCATGTAAGGGGCCGGTCTGTCCAAGGGAAAATCCCCGAGCGGTAACCCGCCAGTAGGCGAGGGACCGACAGATCCCCCCCAATGGCTACCAGGCCGTCCGGATCGGCTTTTGAGACGTCCGGAAAGGAAATCCGGAAGGGATTCAAGAGTGCGGTTGCCACGACCCAAAAATTAGAACGGCCTAAGTGGCGGATGCAACAAATAATTCCATTGTTGCTTTAGCATCCTATCCCTTGTCGGGAAGTCCTAAAAGCTTCCTTCGGACCAGATCCAAAGCTTCCTGCGTTAGGAGAAATTTAAAGGAAGGCCGGTCTCCCACCTCATGAAAGCAAGCAAAACTTCGTTTTTGACCAGGCCATGCCAGTCCGATCCATGCTGTGCCAGCAGGAGGCCCACCGGGCGAGGCACCCGGTCCTGCAACCCCTGTAATCCCCACCGCTACATCCGCTCCGGAACGCTCTAGCGCCCCATAAGCCATCGCTTCTGCCGTAGGACCGCTCACTTCCCCCCATCTCTCCAGTACTTCTTGCGGAACCCCAAGCTCTTGGACCTTGGCGACGGCGCCATAGGTGACCCAGCCAAAGGTAAAAACGAGCGAGCTTCCAGGCACATTGGTCAACCGATGTGCCAATAGCCCTCCCGTGCAGGATTCCGCTACGGCAAGTTTCTTTCCCAACGAACGGGCCGCGTGGATCACCACCTCCTCGAGACTTTCGCCGTCCTCGGAGAAAATCCAATCCCCAAGCCTTTCCCGAATCACCTCAATCGCCTCCTCCCATTCCCGAAAATCCGAAGAGACCACACGCAACTCGACCTCCCCGAGATGCTCGTAGTATCCGATTTCCACGGAACGGAACTTTCGTAAAAGCGAACCGATTCGATCCTCGATCCGAGATTCGCCCAATCCAAACGTCCGAAACCTATGTTCAAAGAGAGACCGAACACCCAGCTTTTCTTTGAGCCAGGGCACGACATGGTCGCGCCACATGGGTTGGAGTTCTCTTGGAGGGCCCGGAAGAAGAACAATGGACTTGCCCTCCTTTTCTACAATCATCCCCCACGCCGTTCCAAAAGGGTTCGGCAAAAGCTTGGCTCCGCGAAGGACCCAAGCCTGGGCCCTCGCAGCCCATTCCGTCCCTCGCAAACCCTGAGACTCATAGGTCCGGCAGACCTCGGCTTCAAGTTCTGGACGGAATTCTAACTCCACACCAATCGCTTCCGCGGCCGCCCTTCGAGTAACATCATCAGAGGTCGGGCCCAACCCGCCCGTGACCACGAGAAGCTCGCATCGAATCCAAGCCTCTCGCAGCACCTCTGACAGCCCTTCCCCATCCGGAACCGTAACCTGCCGAGCAATCCGCAAGCCGAGCGCAAAAAGCTCTCGACCCAAAAAGGCTAAGTGATGATTGAGCACACGCCCCGAAAGAAGCTCATTGCCGGTGTTGACGACCTCAACGCGCATCGATCGAGAAACAGTTCTGCCTTTCCCCGCAATCGGAGACAACAGCTCGAGTTCCAGAGCTTGCGAAACCTCTTTCTACCCCTTTTCCTGGCCGCGCTTTCCTTTAGCCCCCTTCTTGGGGGGAGCGTACTCCGGTCCAAGAACCACCTTGATACAGGTCTTTTCCCCCAAGGCTCCGCAACAGTGTTTAAACTTCTTGGTTGGATCCAGCGGGCACGGATCGTTTCGCCCCATCTTCGGCCCAGCTCGCCGTATCGGAAGGACTACCTCCGGGATTTCTTCCCCGTCCCCTTGCGGCTCGTGGAGCTGCCCAGGAGCCTCCAAAACCGGGGTCTCTAAACCCAACTGGCGAACGTCCTCCTTAACCAGTTTCTGGGGCAAAGCGGCCAAAAACTGCTCAAAGGCAAGAAGGCTCGAGGCCGACCGGAAAAGATTGTGCACAATCTCCCGCTTCAGCTGTCCCATAAGCTCCTGGAACATCGCAAAGGCTTCCTGCTTATATTCCACCAGTGGATCCCTCTGTCCATAGGCCCGCAAACCGATCCCCCCGCGAAGACCGTCCATCGCATACAAGTGCTCCTGCCACAGGCGATCGATTGCCGAAAGAACGATGTACCGTTCCATCTCTTTCACTTCGCCCGGATCCTCGAATTTGATCTTCAGCTCATACGCCTCGCGGATTCTCCGCAGACATTCTTCGGCAGAACGGTCCGCATTTTCCGCCCAGGGAAAATCGCCCGGCTTTACAGCCAGCGGAAAGTGCAGATTCACCCAGGAAAGAAACCCCTCTACATCCGGCTCCTCGCTCTCCAGCCGTTTTGTCGCTTCCTCCCGCACCACCTCTTCCACGACCTCAAAGATTTCCTCCCGGGGATTGTCCGAATGGAGCACCTCGTTCCGATAGGAATACACCACCTGCCGCTGCAAGTTGAGCACATCGTCATATTGCAGCGTGTGTTTTCGAATCATGTAATTCCGCTGCTCGACGCGCTTTTGCGCCGTCTCCACCGCCTTGGTTAACCAGGGATGCTCTAGCTCCTCGTCCTCCTTCATTCCCAGCCGCGTTAAAAGGGAGGCAATTTTTCGCGAATCCCCAAAGTTACGCATGAGATCATCTTCGAGGGAGATGAAGAATTTTGAGACCCCCGGATCTCCCTGGCGTGCGCAGCGTCCTCGTAGCTGGTAATCGATCCTGCGGGCTTCATGCCGCTCCGTCCCAAGAACAAAAAGCCCACCCAGCTCCGCCACCCCGGGACCTAGCTTAATATCCGTACCCCGGCCAGCCATGTTGGTGGCAATAGTCACGGCTCCCCGCTGGCCGGCTCGAGCAATGATCTCAGCCTCCTGCTGGTGATACTTTGCGTTGAGCACGCTATGCGGGATCCCCTCTCGTTTCAGCATGCGAGACAAAAGTTCGGAAGCTTCCACGGAAATCGTCCCCACCAGTACCGGCTGGCCCCGGGAATAGAGCTCCTTAATCTTTTGGACGATGGCGTTGTACTTGGCTCTCCGTGTTTTAAAGATCGAGTCATCCAGATCCGTCCTGCGAACCGGCTTGTTCGTAGGAATAGTGACCACATCCAGCTTGTAGATGTCGTGAAACTCGTTGGCTTCGGTAGCCGCAGTGCCCGTCATTCCCGCAAGTTTCTCATACAAGCGGAAGTAGTTCTGAATGGTAACCGTCGCCAGCGTCTGCGTTTCACGATCAATCTGAACCCCTTCCTTGGCCTCAACGGCCTGGTGTAATCCATCGCTCCACCGTCTTCCCGGCATGAGCCGGCCGGTGAACTCGTCGACAATGATCACCTTGTTATCCTGAACCACATAGTGAACATCCTTCTCAAAGAGGCAGTAAGCTTTCAAAAGCTGGCTAATCGCATGAATCCTCTCCGTCACCTCGTCGTACCGACGCTGGACCTCCTTGCGCCGCTTCTCCTTTTGTTCCGGCGAAAGATTGGTGTCCGAATCGATGTCGTGAAAAGCCACTACGAGATCCGGAGGCACAAAAGAGTCAGGATCGCCCGGGCTTAAGAAACGCCGGCCCCGTTCGGTCAAATCCGCTTCGTTATTCTTTTCGTCGATGGCAAACAGAAGCTCCTCTTTGAGCTGAAAAAGCTCAATCCGGCGGCTGTCCTGATAGAGCGCCAGTTCCGCATCCTCCATCATCCGGCGGACCTCCCCGTCTTCCAACATCCGCAAAAGCTGGCGATTCCTGGGCATGGCAAGCTTGATCTTAAATAGGAGCCGCCCAATCTCCTCCCGGGGACCCCCCTCGCTCAAAAGCTTTTGAGCCCGTTCCGCCAACCGGGCACACTCGATCGCTTGCTCTCGAACCAGCCGCGCGACCGGCTCCTTGTATCGCTGGTATTGCTCAGAAGAAGCAACCGTTGCCGGTCCTGAAATAATGAGGGGAGTACGAGCCTCATCGATGAGAATGCTGTCCACCTCATCGACAATCGCGTAATAATGGCCTCGCTGGACCTGCTCCTCCGCTCGAATCGCGACACTATTGTCTCGAAGATAGTCAAACCCAAACTCACTATTGGTTCCGTAGCAGACATCGCAAAGATATTGCTGGCGCCGTTCTTCCGGAGTCTGCCCCTGCTGCAAACACCCCACGCTCATGCCCAGGAAACGGTAAATCTCCCCCATCCACTCGCTATCCCGAGCCGCCAGGTAGTCGTTTACCGTTACAATGTGCACCCCTCGGCCCGTAAGAGCATTGAGATAGGCCGGCATAACGGCCACCAGGGTCTTTCCTTCCCCGGTCGCCATTTCCGCAATCTTGCCCATGTGAAGGACGATTGCCCCCAAGAGCTGAACGTCGAAGGGAACCATATCCCATACAAGATCGTGGCCCCGGACACGGATCAGTTTTCTGTTCTGGGTAAACCGCCAGCACACGTTTTTCACCGCGGCAAAGGCCTCCGGAAGAAGATCGTCCAAGCTCTGGCCCGACTGCAGTCGCGCGCGAAATTCGTCGGTCTTTGCTGCTAGTTCCTTGTCGGAAAGTTTTCGATAGGATAGCTCCCACTGGTTAATCTTTTCGACAATAGGCCAGAGCCTGCGGAGTTCCCGCTCGTTCTTTGAGCCGACAAGCTTGGTTAAGACCCACTGTAGCATGGCACCCATACTCTACGGGTTGTGGGAAACCGGTGCAACGATCCCGCAAAGAAATGCAAAGTTTGTTCCCTCCCTTCTTTAGGCAAAGCTATGCTCGCAAGCAAATTCTTCCCTTTCCGGCCCCTTGGGGGAGTTGGGCGCCCATGAGTACGGCGTTGACCCAAGCGACCCCCGGATGACGTTCTGCCGAGAAAACCTTTTCCGCTCCACCCAACACAACTCGCTCTAGCAGCCTCTAAAAGGCTTTTTGTGAAGTAAGACGAACGAGTCTACACTTTCTTACGAGCATTTCCTTACTGCCCTTCTTCTTTTCACCGGAGGTAGAGCGTCACGGTGGCTTTTTGCTCCAAGAGAATCCCGTTTCCTTCCCGAACAGCAACAATCGAAAGGCTAAGCGGATCCCCTCGCCCCAACCGGGTCCAATAGACCGGTAGGGAGCGCAAGTCAGTAACCGGAGTCCCCTCGACGGCCACGATCACCATCCCCGCCTCTAACCCAGCCCGCGCGGCAGGCCCACCCGGTTCTACTTCCGAAAGCAATAGCCCCGAGCTTGTAGGCAAATGAAGGGAAAAAGCGAGTTCCGGGGTGACATCCTGCAGCTGGGCTCCGATTCGCTCCTCAAACCTTCGTACCAGCGCCTGCCAATCCGGAGGTGTGCGGCCACGAGCGACCTCGCTGAGCCAGGCCACAACCTGGCGACCGGGAATGGCAAAACCAATCCCTTCAATCGCGTTGCCGGCAAACTTGGCCGTCGCAATGCCCACAAAAGCACCCTGGATATCTACGATCGGACCCCCGCTATTGCCCGGATTGATCGCAGCATCCGTTTGGAGAAGCCCCCGGACAAGTCCCTGCTCCGTCTGGATGGTACGATTGTGAGCGCTTAGAATACCCCGGCTGACACTGTTTTCATAGCCGACAGGATTCCCGAGCACGATAACCGTTTGCCCGAGGTAATTGGGAGAAAGGCGCCTGACATCGAGAAAGGGAAAAGGCTTGGGGGCCGGAATCTCCACCAGAGCTAAGTCGGCTTCCGGATCCGAAAGGAGAACTTGGCCGAGGGAAACAACTCCGTTGGAGAGAGTAACCCTGACCTGCCCGCGCAGCGCTCGCTCCACCACATGGGCGCAGGTGAGAATCCGGCCATGGGAATCGATCAAAACCCCCGATCCTAGGCTTCGCACGCGTTGGGGTACGTAAAAACGCCCAAAGAAAAGCTCAAAAGGATCTTGAACCGGGGCATGAACCACTTTTTCGCTGCTGAGGTTAACAACCGCCGGAAGAACCTTTTGGACGACTTGGACGACCGGTTCCTCTTGCGGGCTGACCGCAAAGAGAAAGGCTTTCGTTCCACCGGGACTCAGCGAAAGCCCCAGGCAGAAGGAAACAAGCCCCGCAAGCCAAAAAACCTTGAGGGTGTTTTTCCCCAAAACTCGCCCGGCTGACCCTATCCCCATTTTGTTCCTGGCCTCGCCGCTTTTTTCCTACCAAACTTCTTTCCATGAAAAACCACATCAAGCTTTTTATTCCAGGTCCGGTCGAGGTCTCCCCATCGACGCTCCAGGCCTTTGCTTCCCCCATGATCGGACATCGAAGCCCCGAATTCCAATCCCTCTATCGCGAGGTGCAAACCGGGCTTCAAAAACTTTTCCAGACCCAAGGCCCGGTGTTTGTTTCCACCTCCTCGGCCTGGGGTGTCATGGAGGCAGCCATCCGCAACCTGGTGGCACGGCGGGTTCTTTGCTGCGCCAACGGGGCTTTTTCCGATAAATGGTACGACGTAGCCCTTCGCTGCGGCAAAGAAGCCGAAAAGCTTTCGGTACCCTGGGGAAAACCCATTACCCCGGAACAGATCGAACCCTATCTACAAACAGGCCGGTTCGACGCCCTTACCCTCGTTCACAACGAAACTTCTACCGGGCTCATGAACCCGTTGGAAGAAATCGCCCAACTCCTCAAGCACTATCCAGAGGTAAGTTTCCTGGTCGATTGCGTTTCTTCCTTTAGTGCCGTTCCCACGCCCTTTGAGCAACTGGGCGCCGATGTCCTTTTGACCGGCTCCCAAAAGGCTCTGGCGCTACCCCCCGGTATTTCCCTCTTTGCTGTGTCCGAACGAGCCCTGCAAAAGGCCCGCAGCATCCCGGCTCGAGGCTTTTACTTCGATTTCCTTGAGTTCGAGGCCAACCACCGGAAAAGCATGACCCCTTCAACCCCCTCGATCAGTCACTTCTTTGCCCTCCGGCACAAGCTGGCCGAGATCTTTCAGGAAGGCTTGGAAGCGCGCTACGAGCGACACCGGCGCAATGCGGAACTGGTGCGCCACTGGGCGCTGTCACGAGGTTTTGAGTTATTTCCCGCCCGTGGTTTTGAATCGGTAACCCTTACCTGCATCCGAAACACTCGAGGGATTGATGTGGGCGCGTGGATCGCGCGCCTACGGGAACGCTTTGGCTGTGTCATTGACGGGGGGTACGGCAAGATCCGGGGGATGACCTTTCGGATCTCCCACATGGGGGACGAAACCCCTCAAACCATCCAGAACCTCTTGGAGGGGCTGGATAGAGCGCTGGACGAACTAGGGGGATAAAGCTCCGAAAACGGCGGTTCCACAGAGCGGGAAGAAGGGAAGCAGAGAAAAAAATTTCATGGCCGTGTAAGAAAAGCGAAAGGAGTGCCTTCAAACACAAGGAGTTCCGGATAAGAGAGCGCCAGAGAAGATTTTTGCTTTTGACCATTGACAACGCCTCGGCACAGGTGTAGGCATTTACCAGTGTTAGAAGATTGGCGCATTGCCAGGAGCAATGTGCCGGGGTCGCGGGGTTGGCTGCCCTCCTTGCGACGGGGTCTTCTGGTCAACAAAAGGGCAGCAAGCAAAAGCCAAAGGAGGCTTAGACTATGGCACAACCAACTGCGACAACCGTAGCAGTAGCTGTGCCGGAGAGGAAGGCCTTTAGCTTCGCTCCTGCATGGATGGCGATGGCCTCTCTGACCGTGTTCTACATTCTTGTGAACTGGTACGAGAGGACCTACGCCCTGCAGAAGGGGACTGACTACACCTCTCCGGTATATGTCAGCTACTGGCTTAACTGGCTGTACGCTGAGTGGGTGCTCGAAGCCACTACATTGGCGGGCGCATGGGGATGGCTGTGGGCCACCCGCGATCGTCACATGGAGCGGCTTGCACCCGACCTGGAGCTCAAGCGGTACTTTAACCTCTACCTGTGGGCTCTGGTGTACGCGTTTGGAATCTACTGGGGTGCCAGCTACTTCACCGAGCAGGATGGAGACTGGCACATGACCATCATCCGGGACACGGACTTTACGCCAAGCCACATTATTGAGTTTTATCTCACCTACCCGGTGTATATCATCTTCGGCGTGACGTGGTTCGTGTACGGGCGTACACGGCTCCCGCAGTTCGTGAACCGCTTCTGTGTTCCGTGGCTGATCGTTGTGGCTGGACCGCTCATGATTCTCCCCAATGTGGGTCTGAACGAGTTCGGTCACACAGCCTGGATCATGGAAGAGCTCTTCGTGGCTCCGCTACACTGGGGGTTCGTCTTCTTCGGATGGGCCGCCATCGCGTTCCTTGGCTGGGTCACTGCCTCGTACCCGAGGGTTGCTGAACTCCTCGGCCACATCTACTTCGGCAAGCCCTGCAAGCCCGCGGCGGCTTTGATGGAAGACCCCTACGCGGACACGAAGGCGGCTGCGGTGCTCAGCTAATCCAGGAGCCTGTCACCGCTTGAGTTTGCGAGAGGGGAGCTTCCAAGCTCCCCTCTCCCGTGTAAGCGGCAGAAACAACTAGGAGGAAGTAACTATGGCAACGGTAGCAACTGAGGCGGAAGCCCGTGCGATTAGCAGAAAGTTCGACTGGATCGTCGTTTCGGCCGCCTTCTTCGTCTTAGCCGGCGGGTTCCACGTCCATCACATGCTGGTGGCTGGGGACTGGTCCTTCTGGGTAGACTGGAAGGACCGGCGCTGGTGGCCGATCGTTAACACCACCATGACGATCACCTTCTGTGCGGCGGTCCAGGCGTGTCTCTGGCCGAATTATCGACTGCCGATCGGGGCCACCCTTTCCGTCGTCGCTCTCCACTTCGGCCAGTGGATGGATCGATTCTGGAACCACTATGACTGGACTTGGTATCCATTGAGTCTGGTATTTCCGGAAACGTCCATCCCGAGCGCTATTGTGCTCGACTGCATCCTTTTACTCACCAATAGCTGGGTGATCACAGCCTTGGCCGGAGGGGAATCCTTCTCCTATCTGTTCGTTCCCTCGAACTGGTTCATGGTAGGTCCCTACCATGTTCCCATCGAGTTGCACGGACAGATGCTCTCCGTGGCGGATTTGATCGGCTTTGAGTATATCCGAACCTCTATGCCGGAGTACATCCGCCTGGTGGAACGGGGTACGCTGCGGGCCTTCGCGGGTGGTACCTTGTTTGTGTCCATCTTCTTTGCGGGGTTCGTTTGCGTCCTTATGTACTTCATCTGGTGGCTCTTCGGCTACTGGTTGACTCGCCCGATCTTTACGCGATCGATGTAGGCGCTAAGGCTCTGCAGGAGCTTTTAGTAGCAGCCAGAGGAAAGCCAAATCGAGTATCAACCAGGAAAGGAAAAGCCAGCGATGAAACAGTCGAATCGAGCCAGAGCCTTTGCGTTGTGGGGAGTTCTGGCGTTGGGGCTAGGCCTTGGCGCCAGCTCCCCCCGTGCTTGGGCTCACGGGGAACGCTCCCAGGAAGCGTTTCTCCGAATGAGAACGATGGTCTTCTACGACACCAAGTTCTGGTCGGATCGGTGGGCAAAGGAAGGAACGGGGGCCCCACTGAAGATTGGTGATGAGCTTGTCATTACGGGCAAGCTTCAGATCCTGCCGATCTGGCCCCGGGAGATCACCTTCGGGGGAATTGCCAATCTCAATGTCGCTGCCCCAGGTCCTACCTTTATCCGAACCGGGACTTGGGTTAACGGTGAGAGCGTGTTTAACGCTTTCGTGTGCGAGATTGGCGCGCTCTACGAGTATAAACAGGTCTTGCGAGCTCGGCGTGGAGCAGACTGGGCTTACCATATCCACCCGATGTTCAACATTGAAGTCGCAGGTCCCACGGTGGGACCTGGGTGCTTCGTCAAGGTGGATGGTCCAGGGGGACGACCCTATGAAGCTCCTCCCAACCTCGTTAAGACGCTTACGGGGGAAACGATTGACCTGGAGACCTACGGCGTGGCCCGGATGCTCGGCTGGACGACCCTCATGTTTCTTATCGGGATTGTCTGGCTAGCCATCTGGTGCTCCCGGCCGATCATGCCTCGTCAAGCGCTTATTGCGGAAGGACGTGCGGAAGAGCTTATCACCCCGGGGGACCGGCAACTCGCTGGGGCGTTTATCATTGGGCTTGCGGTTCTTTGTTTTGGAGCAGCGGCCCTGACTAACCAGCAGTACCCGATCCGGATCCCACTGCAATCGGGGCGGTTCAAGATCCCGTCGCTCCCTCTACCTCCGCCAGAGGTGGACGTTAAGATCACCAAGGCCACGTACGAGGTGCCCAGGAGGAAGCTCACGATGGATATGGATGTCACCAATAAGGGGAATAGTCCTGCGGTTTTGCGGGAGTTTACCACAGCCAACGTGCGTTTCCTCAATCCCGCCTTCGAGAAAAAGCCTGCCAACGACAATTCACCGGAGTTTCCGGGGGTCTATGGGGGAGATCTCGTAGTGGAGCCAAACGACCCAATCAAGCCGGGTGAAACCAAGACCTTGCACGTGGTGATGGAAAGCCCGGTGTGGGAAACGGAGCGGTTGACTATGTACACCGAGACCACCAACCGCCTGGGAGGGCTCCTTTTCTTTACCAATGAAGAGGGCACCCGGACGATCATTGCGGTGGCCGATCAGATGCTCCTCCCCATCTGGCAGTAACGGAAAACGGGCGTGGAGTTGATCACAACCGAAAAGTTGGGTTGGCAAAACTAGGAAAAAACCTAAAAAGGTGGGAGGAAGTTCCAAGCTTCCTCCCACTTTTGGAGCAAAGTCAAAGAGGGGGCAGCTATGAAGACAGTGGCCACGCTGCCCGCGAGAGATAAGCGGAGCGAGAGTAATTTCTCTGGGAACAAGCGCCGGGGAGTCCCCCTTTTCGGGTTTTTCCTTTCTGTGTCCTTTCTCGCGGTCCTTCTTTCCGGATCGCTTTCTGCCTGGGCCCACGGGAGCTCCGAAAAGAAATCGGATTGTCGCATCCAGGAAAAAGGGCCTTTCGCCGTTCACTTTGACGTTTATCCCGCAGGGGGTCTTTCCTCCCTTTCTCAATTTGGTGCTTATTGCCGGGAGATCCCTTACACCGGCCGGTTCACCCTTGTGGTCGATTTTTTGAGCGTGGGGGATATCCTGCGCAAGACCCCGGTTGGGGTAAAGATGGTTCATACGGGAACACAGAAGCCCGTGCTGGATGTGCCCTCGACCGTGTATCCCAAAGGAATTGCGAATTTCCCGGTAACTCTCACCCGGGGAGATTACACCCTCATCGTGACCATTCCCCGGGAAGTTGCACTCAAAGCCCAGCAGCAGATGTTAAGTGCACCGTTTGAAATAGGGCCTGGGGACTTAACTTTTACCTTCCCTCTCTCTGTGGGTATCAGCCGGTCCTCCATGGCGTGGGTTCTTGCCGGGGCTCTCATCCTGCTTGTCTCCCTAGGTCTTGGCTTTTTGGTACAGCGTCTCTTACGCTACCTTAACCCTGCCAGAACTTACTAGTTGCCCTTTCCCGGAGGGTCACCCTCCCCCCCTGGCGGGACAAAGCGTCGTATCCTGCCACCAGGGAGGGTGACTTTTTTGTGACCGACTTCTAGGCCAACTCCAAGATTCTCCGCTTCATTTCCCAAGCCGCTTCCTGGTACACCTCTTTGCGCTTTCTTGAACGAGGTTCTTCCTCGACCTGGGGAATGTGAAACGGTGAGCCAATCACCACGCGGATCGGAAAAAACCTCGGCCATTTGCGGTGCCGAGGGAGAACTTCATACGTCCCAAAAATCCGCACCGGGAGAATCGGGACCCCCGCGTGGCACGCCACAAACCCCGCCCCCATCCGGGCTTCCCCCATACGTCCGTCCGGTGTACGAGTTCCTTCCGGGAAAAGAAGGACGGCCCTGCCTTTTCGTAAGGCTCGCAGAACCGCCCGCAAACCTACCGGATCGGGTCGTTCCAATTCCACGGGAATCGCATGGTAGGCTCGAATCAAGCGCGCAAAAAGGGGATGGCGAAAGAGTGTGCGCCGCGCCAGATAGTAGAGCTCACGTGGGAGGGCCGCTCCTACGATCGGGGGATCCAGATAACTTGCGTGATTGGCCACAACAAGGAGCCCCCCTTCCAGGGGCACTTTTTCCATCCCAGGGGAAGAGAAATCAAAAAAGACCTCCAAAATCCGGCGAGTCACGATCCAGGTAAGGGCATAGAAGGGACGCATCTTCCCAGACAGAACCTCTCCTCGCGGCAAAATCGCACACGGGATGGAAACGTTCCTTTCTCCGGTAGGCGGCACAACTTCCACGATTCTCTCTATCCTCTCCACCTTGCCCTTGGGTTTACCGGCAAAAACGTCTTGGCTCTTTCTTTCTCTCTGAGCAATGGGCAAACCGGTGGGGCAAGATTTTTGGGGTAGAAATGGAAAGCGAAAGGTCTTTTTTTTTACCTTTAAAGCTTTTGTCCTGCCCTTCGAAGGGCGCAAACGGAAGCGTGTCCAAATGGCAGACGCCCTATCAGCAGCCCCCCAGAACTTTGGGATTCACCCTTGCTCAACAACCGTTTTTTTGTGCCTCTCATTGCTTCACTCCTTCCTTTGAGATTAAGATCTATCCATTAGGCAAAGGAGGATCACCCAGTGCCAGACACCTCTTCCCGTTCTCTCCGCATTTTTCCTAGCCGGCGAATCCGCGGCACGGTCACCGTCCCAGGAGACAAAAGTATCACCCACCGGGCTCTTCTTCTGGCGACTCTCGCAGAAGGGGAAAGCCGCCTCTCCGGAGTTTTAACTGGGGAAGATTGCCTGGCAACCATCCGCGCCTGTCAGGCACTGGGTGCTGAAATCGAGTTTCTTAATGCAACGACCGTCCGGGTCAAAGGTCGAGATCGCAAACTCCTGGCTCCTGCCGAGCCCATCGATTGTGGAAATTCCGGAACGCTCATGCGGCTGATAGCCGGAATCCTTGCAGGCCAGCCTTTTTCTTCCTGTCTTATCGGAGACGCCTCCCTGTCCCGGCGACCCATGGCGCGAATTTTGGTCCCGCTGCGCCAGATGGGGGCTCGGATCGACGCCAAAGGACCGGGAGAACTTCCTCCGCTTGAGATTCACGGATCTCAGCTTCATGGAATTGATTACCGGTTACCCCTGCCAAGCGCTCAGGTCAAATCGTGCCTTCTCCTGGCAGGGCTTTTTGCTTCCGGAGTCACCCGGCTCCAGGAGCCCATTCCCACGCGAGACCACACCGAGCGGTTGCTTCGTCATTTCGGCCTGTGGCCCATTTTCGACAATGGTCAGCTTGTAGTTCACGGAGGCGTACGCTTGCATGGCCACGACCTTTTTATCCCGGGGGATTTTTCCTCTGCCGCCTTCTGGATTGTGGCGGCCGCAGCTTTCCCGGGAAGCGAGCTTTTTGTGCAAGGGGTGGGACTGAATCCTTCTCGCACGGGTCTCCTGAAAATCCTTTTACGCATGGGAGCCACCGTCAAAGAGACGATTGAAAGCTGTGAGACCGAGCCCTACGGTACCCTTGAAATCCGAGGAGAACGTCTCCGGGGAACGCGGATCCGAGGCGAAGAGATTGCTCAGGTGATCGATGAACTGCCGATTCTAGCGGTAGCCGGTGCGCTGGCTCAAGGGGAAACCATTATTCGCGACGCTTCGGAGCTTCGCGTCAAGGAGTCCGACCGTTTGGCTGCCCTCGCCTATAACCTGCGCGCCTTTGGGGTGCCTGTGGAGGAGCTCCCTGACGGGCTTATTATCGAAGGAGGTCATCCGTTACGCGCTGCCTCGGTTCAGAGCTTCGGGGACCATCGAATCGCAATGGCTTTTGCTATTTTGGCACTGGCTGCCGATGGGGTCAGTGTGATCGAGGATACCGCCTGCATCGCTACTTCCTATCCCGGCTTTGAGAAAGACTTCGAGAGCTTGACCCAATCGGAGATCCCTGGATGGGGAGAACGAGCCTTTCGGCAAATCGGTCACCGGTGGGCACGATGGGCCAAAGAATCGCTAGAAGACCCGGCTGAGGCGCGTTTTCCCGTAGTGGCGATTGACGGCACAGCAGCATCGGGAAAAACGACAGTCGCCCAAGAGCTAGCACGGAGACTTGATTTCGCCTACTGCAGTACGGGGGTTCTCTACCGAGCCATGACATGGAAACTGCTCCAAATGGGTGTGGATATAAGCAATCGTTTTCGTGTGGCGCGAGCCGTTGGAAAAATCCCCATGGATTGCTGGATTGAAAATCACCAGCTTAAGATTCGCGTAGGAGACGAAGACCCTTCGCCCTACCTGCGCGATCCTGAAGTCAATGCCAACGTATCTTTGGTAGCCAGCATCCCCGCCGTTCGACGGTACCTTTTGCCTCTCCAGCGAAAACTTGCGCGCCAGGCCCCCTTGGTCATGGAAGGGCGAGACATTGGAACGGTGGTTTTTCCGAAAACGCCCTACAAATTCTTCCTCGACGCAGATCCTTTGGTTCGTCAAGAACGACGCCGACAACAGGGTGAAACGGATCTGCTTTTAGAACGTGACCAGAAGGACCGGGAGCGCAAACTTGCACCGCTGAAACCTGCTCACGATGCCGTTATCCTAGATACGACCCGGACCACAGTAAACGAGCTCGTCGAAACTATCTTGCGTCACCTCAAGCGCAAAGGGATGAACCTTCAGTAATCCTCGAATCTTGCCTAGCGAAGCGTGCGAGTTACACGAAAGAAGGCCCTCTCCCATGCTCTTTTTCATCCTCCTTTCCCGACAAAATACCAAAGCTCTCAATGATCGGCCCATAGCAACTCATTCTCACACGCCTTGGTTTTTGCAGGACCGATCCGGGTTTTTTGCCAACGATTGGCCGTAACGTCACTCAACTAGCGGCCGGATGGGCTGGTCGTCCTAAGAGCCACCCGAGCCGAAGGCCCCCTCGGCAGGTGACGGCTGTGCAGAAGGGCTCTGCGGCACAAAGGCGCAAGGCGTGCGGTACACAGCCTGCCCGAGAAGCAGGAACCCAGCCGGCAACCCCCCACCAAATGAGGTGAAATCGATAACGGTCCCGCTCCGGAACGGTGTGAGATCAATATAAGCCAGCCCAAGGCTGGCAGAGCTATGGAATCGGAGTGGGGAGCGAAGGAAGCGCAAGACCATATTCCACACCGACCCAGCCAAGGATACCGGCAAACATTACGCAGACTCTCCCTTGGAAAGCACCTGATGGCAGCAAAGGGATCGGAAGGGCACGGCGGTATATCCACGCACCACAAGCCGGGAATATACTTATGGGCTACTGACCCAGGCGAAGTCTCACGGACGCTTGGCACTGTTTAGCAGGGCTGAGTTCCATCCTCCTACGAATCGATTCCCGTGCACGGCTCTGGCCACGCTTCACCAGCCGGAAAAGGGCAATAGGCATGAGGGAGGCCTCACGGAACTTGCCCTTTTCCTTCCAGCCGCCTCCCCGCGTAGGTGACGGCAAGCTGAACTTACCCCGCCAGTGGCGCCCCCCCTATGCAGCTAGCGAGCTCTACCCCGCCGAGCCGGCTCGTGGCTGGGGCGCTCCAGCAATTCTACCTAGACTTGAGGAATCCTCTGGTGCGATCGAGGAAATGCATATTGGGGCTACCCCCTTTCGGTGTGGCAGTGCCTCTCCTACCCTCACTCTCGACCGTTTGCGGGCCCGCTCCATGCACCGGAACGCGTGGATTTCCCGCATTCGGGCCTTCGGACCCTTTTCTCGCTGGATTACCGTCCGGAAACTCAGTCGTTCCTTGCCCTTGGACTTTCTGGCTTGAGGCCCGAGCCACTAGCGGAGCCGGTACCCGACGTGACGATCCACTGCCCGGTAGGCTTGCGCTCAAACCATCCAAGACAGAAGGAGTTTGCCTATCCCCGCAAAGCCCCCGGAGCCATTGGCTCACACTCTGCAATAGCCGCTTGACCCGTTGCTTTGAGGGTTTTCTTCCCGGCTAGCTTTGACCCGTAGTGGGCTTGTAACAAAGACCCAAGGCGTAACCGACAAACTCAAAAGCTTTCCTCTGGTACTCGGGCGCCTACCCGGGTCGTTTCCTCCCTTTAGAGTAAGCCCGATTCGCTCCATGATGGTCTTTATTTTGGTTGGCGGCTTCCTCGGCATGAAGCCCCGGCAAAGGCTCACATCGTCGAGGGCCTACGGTACAACGTGGGCGGCCCACTTGGCCATCCACCCTTCTCTTTGCCACGCCAGAATAAACCGCTTAGATAGAGAGGTTGGCCAAAAGAGCAAGAGACGGGAGCTCCTTGCGGTGTCCCATGCCTCCGGTCGTCCTTGGCCTGAATCGCCCGCCGCTTCCTTCCCTGCCGGTCCTCTACCGCGACGGACATTTCCAGCCAGGCTTTTCAAAAGCGCAAGCCTGGCTCCACAGGTATCTGGCGAAGCTAGGCTCTTCATCCAAGGCGCATAGGGAATGCACCTCAAAGATCGGGCGAAGGTACCAGAACCGTCGCCATCTGGACCATCCCATCTCGTAGGGTGCGTCTCCCTTGCCGCCTCCGGTTCCCGCCAGGTTTTGGGGATGCACACCCGCCATATCGCCCCGGCCCATAGGTGAAATTTGCCTTCCTTTTCGCCTGCAACGCGATGGGGAACTTCCGAACACTGTTGGGAGATTCTCGTGGAGCCATTCGTCCCATCTCGGTCGCCTCGATTCTTCCGACGTTTCCCTCTGGAAGTCTCCTGCTCCTGCCCCTTCCCATCCCTAGGGCCTTTCTCCGAGTCCCACAGTACCGTGGACCCATCCGACTCCGATCTGGTCCCACTTTCTTTTCTCACGGGGCAGTGGCTAGCCCGTTCGGCATTCTCTCGAACGATTGGCCGGATGGGCCCCCGTTTTTTCCTCGTGCACCCTCCTTGGCACGCATGCTCTTGCCTAGTTCTCGGTATTTGCTCGTCCTTCCCAGAGAGACTTCGGCTTTCGCTTTTTGTGCGAGAAGGCCCCAGCGCCGTTATCCCGCGGTTTCCAAGGTTTGGTTAGAGCGTCCCCCTTGCGGTAGGGCCTGCTTGCCGATTCGCCCGCTTTCCAGGCCTTTTCGAGAGAGCCCTTCGAGCTCCCGTGTTACCTCGGATAGCTCCTCCAGGTGTTTCCGCCTGGACCAATCGTTGCCGGGTGGAAATACCTTCCTCCCCACGGGACGATTCACCCTTTTCGCGGCCCACACTAACCGCTGGGCGAGTCCCATCAGGACGCTGGAACCGCCGTTATGGCAAAAGAAGTAGCGCTTCGGCCAGGATTTTTTCCCCGAGGTGGATGCCTGCTCATTCACTCACTATTCTTTTCCCGCGTGAGCCGGTCAGTTCCCAACGATCCAAGACTAGGCTGGAACATGTGCGACCGAAGTGCAACCAAGGCTTGCCTCGCGCATAGTTTGAGACTCATCGCTCCGATCCAGCCGATCTCGCTCGAGCATCGGCCGAAGGGCGAGAACGCCGTGGACGAACTCTCTATCAGGGCTGCGGTTTTCGTGACCGAGGAGAGGAGAAGCAGGGACAAGCGATTCGTGCAGAAAGAAGCTCTTTCAGGACGCCGGGCGGATTCGGAAAACGGCACAGGATCTACGGAAGAGCGTTACCTTGAGCGAGCTAGGACTACGCTTTTTCGATGGCCAAGCAGGCAATGTTTTTTTCCAGCCAGGTAATGAGACCGGCCTGCTGGAGATCACAAGGGAATAGACCGAGATCCTGGCGGAACGCGCCCACCCAAGTGCCCAGCTCCAATCTGCCCCGAACGGTCCCGCTTTGGGACACTGCGGCTGGGAAGTTCATCCACAATTTCCGGCTACATCGACAATGACACAACGTTGGCCGGCTTCTTTCTCCCTCAATTGAGCGCGCATCGGCTTTGCGTCTTCCCGTAACACCGTAGACCGAAACCTTCTTGCCACTGTCAGCCTCGCAGGAGTCTGCGAAGGGTCTTCCCGATTTTCGAGGGATCTTCGATTACCCACGCGCCGGCAGCCTCGAGCCGTTCCATTTTGGTCCGGGCCCGCTCGGATTCGCCAAAAACAATGGCTCCAGCATGTCCCATCCGGCGGCCGCTGGGAGCCGCACTCCCTGCGATAAAAGCTGCCACAGGTTTGGTTATTCTCCCTTCAGAGAGAAGCTTAGCCACCTCTTCCTCTTGCCCTCCTCCAATTTCCCCTAAAAGAAGAATGGCCTCCGTTTGAGGGTCTTCCATAAATTTGAACAAAGCTTCTCCCAAACTCATTCCATGGATCGGGTCCCCACCCACACCCAAGCACGTAGACTGCCCCAGTCCTTCCAGCGTTGCCTGCCACACCGCCTCATAGGTAAGGGTGCCGCTTCGAGAGACTACTCCCACCGGCCCGGGCCGGTGGATATAGCCCGGCATAATCCCGATTTTGCATTGCCCAGGCGAAATAATCCCCGGGGTATTGGGACCTAAGAGAAGCGTGTGGCTTTGCTGCAACTGCCACCTCACCCGCATCATGTCATGCACGCGAATTCCTTCTGTAATACAAACCACCAGATCCAAACCAGCTGCTCCCGCTTCCAAAATGGCATCAGGAGCCGCTTGAGCAGGGACAAAGATGAGACTTGCATTGCATCCGGTACTTTCCTTTGCTTCCTCCACCGTATCGAAAATAGGGATCTTCCCATCAAACCTCCTGCCTCCTTTCCCCGGAGTTACGCCAGCCACGATCTTGGTCCCATATTCCAAGCATGCGCGCGTATGGAACGACCCTGCTCGGCCCGTAATCCCCTGGACCACAACCCTTGTTTCTGCATTTACTAAGATCGCCATTGCCGAGAAAGCCCCCTCCCCAGGCTTCTCCCGCCCTCTCCTAGCGCCTTGCCCGCGTCACGGCCTTTCGCACGGCTTGCTCGAAATCCCCCGCTACTTCAAAAAGCTCGGAAAACTTTTGAAGAACCTCCCAAGCTTCTCTTGCCCGGGTCCCCTCCAAACGGACGATCACGGGAACAGTTAGGGGAGATTCCTCGACGACTTCCACCAGGGCTTGTGCGAGAAGATCACAATGAAGAATACCCCCAAAGATATTGACTAAAATGACCGAAACCTCAGGTTGTCGAGAGAGAAGCCGCAGGCCCGTTTTGACGCGTTCCAAATCAGCTCCTCCGCCGACATCACAAAAATTGGCCGGTTTCCCTCCCCATCGCTGGATTAAATCGATGGTTGCCATCGCCAAACCTGCGCCGTTGACAAGACAACCGATGTTCCCGCCCAACCGCACGTAGCTTAGACCTAGCTCCAAGCATTTCCACGGGCCCAGGACCTCCTCTTCCTCCTGTGCCAATCTTCGCAACTCGGGATGGTCCTCCCACGCATTATCATCAATGAAAAGCCGGCAGTCGACGATGACCGGCTCCCCCTTCCCTGCGTTGGCCCCGAGGGGATTCATTTCCAAAAGAAGGCAGTCATACCTACAAAACGTCTCGTAGAGGCGTAGCAGAAACTCGGTAGCAACCGGGAGATTCTCCCCGTCCCACCCCAAATACTTGGCAACCCTGCGAGCGGAAAAGGCTTTCCACCCTCGCTCCGGATGCACCCACTCGATCCAACGCTTTTGCTTTTGCTCCTCCACATAGCTTCCTCCCTGAGGACTCGCCACAATAAGGGGCGCCCCTTTTCGGCCGTCTACAAGCACGGCAAAATACACCTCTCGTTGCAGATCGAGCTTCTCCACAAGGAGGACTTGCCGTACTAGTTCCCCCTCAGGGGGTGTTTGGGGAGTGGCAAGCCTCCGACCCAGCATTTTTTCGGCCACGCTTCGGACCTCTCTCGGGTTGTGAGCAAAGGCAATTCCTCCTCTTTCCTCCTCTTGCCCTATCCATCTTCCAACTCCTCTTCCTCCAGCTCGAATGACAGGCTTGATCACCAGCCGGTCAATTCCTAACCGGAGAGCGATTTCTTCGGCTTCCTCGGCAGAAGTCGCGATCGCTGCCCTCGGAAGAGAAATCCCTGCCGCCTCGAGTAATCTTCTTCCTTCCCACTCGTTAAGAAGCACCGTGACTAACCCCTCCTCAATCACCGATAACCGAAAGAGGGTCGCCCATGAATCCCCTTTTTTCAAGAGGGCTCGGACAGGAGACCCGCCGAAGCCTCTTTTTTTTCCCTTTACCATCCATCCTCTTGGGCTACCAAGCGCTTGATGGCCTAAGCTCTCCATTCACGAGAGGATTTGGGAGAGCTTAGGATCGTTTTTTGGAGCGCAATCGCTTTGGCAAATCCCAGCGCCGGAAGAAAAAACCCTCTGGCATCCTGCAAAGAAGCCGGGCCGCATCGCCGGAAGGCTCGAGGGAACAAAAAGAACCTTTTAGGGAGATTTTATGGCTGCGTCCTTTTTTCGTGGACCTGCTTCTCGCCCGGAGTTTTACATTCCCTCGGTCCCTCCCCAAAACGCCAGCTTATTCCCGTCTTGCGACAAGTTCTACGGGTTACTCCCTTGTCACGAAAAGAGTTATGCCTGTTTTGCCGGGACCAAAAGCGCGTCTCGCATCCCGTGGAGGAGCTTTTTATCCAGCGGGCAGACAGTTACAAGGACCCCCGCCAATCGCACCTCTTCCCCGATAATAAAATAAAAGGGACTGACCCGGGCTCGTCCCTCCATCGGAAGGACCACTCCATCCTCTCGAATCCAGTAGTGGCGAACCACCCGACCCTTGACAAACCGCTGCAGGATAAAGGGATGCGTGGCAAAGCTCTGGATGGCCTCCTCGACTTTCTTTGCCCACTCGATCTGGGGAAGATCAGACCCGACAAAAACGCCCCGCGCACCCCAAGCTAGTGGGGAAAAGCCGGAAATCTTGAGCACAACTTCGCGTTCCTTCTGGCTGAACCTCCCCAGTTCCCTCCAGTCCTGAATGCCTAGCTCGGGGATCACCGCGTGAGGAGGGAGCGGGGTGGGATCCACTACCCAGGAGTAAGGAATCACCGATTGAAGGAACCGAAACCCTTTTTCACTAAGCTCTCGAAGCCAAAAGGAACGCAGGGGTCGCATCCAGAAAAGCGCAAGCCACATCTTTTCCTCTAAATACGCCTTCAACGGGGGAGTCATCCAGGGGGATCCAGGACGGTAGGTTTGGCGAAGGGAAGAAAGATTCATCCAGTCGAAACACTCGAAGAACCGGTAGATGGGATCGTTTCCACACCGATAGCCCTCGGCGGGAACAACCCGGCTAGCTCCCACCAAATACTCAAACTCTGGCCAATAGCCCCGGGCCTCCTCTGCGATCACCACCTCGCCAGTAGGAAAAATCGCATCAAATGCTTCCCGAATCCCTTTGGCTCCCCCAATGGGTTGCTCTCCCAACCCCGCATACACTTCCTGAAGCCACGCAGTCAGTCCAATCCCGCCTGGGACGCTATCCAGTTCGCAAAGCGCAAATCCATCGGGGGTCAACACAAGATCCGGCCGGATGACCAAGGGAAGCTCACCTCGCAGTCGGGGATCCCGGCCAAGCTCGATGAGCTCCGGAGGTTTACCGCGATCCAATAGCTCGCTAACCCATGCCGGAGCTTTCCCGCGAAGGCTCCAGTGGTACAGCAGATCGCAGGCACGGGTGAAGCGGTAGAGATATCGGCCAAGTTTTTCCAAAAACCGGACTTCTTCCAAAGATAACGGGAAGAGAGAAGGACTTGCCCTCCAGTCTCGTTGAAAGAAGGAACGAGCCTTGTGCAATTGCCGAAGGACAAAAACCCCTGCTTCGGCTAAGCGCTCCCGGGAATCGATATCGCTCAAGGGGTTAGTTTCCATTCCGAAAAGGCGAACGGTCAAAAACAATCACGGTCAGGGTTGAGTCTACCTCAGGAAACAAGCCCTCTGGAAGTTTTTTGAGATGAACCTTTCCCTTGTCGATCCTCGTGTCGAGGCCAAGGGCTTCCTCTTGCCTTTCCTCGCTGCCATCCGGTTCCTCTTTTTCCGGAAGCAAACCCCAAAACAAACGTTTTTCTATACCCCACCGGGGAATGTTCCCCTTGTCCAAGCCCCAAGCCGTACGGAACGCTCCAACACAAGGCTTTTTGCGCTCTCACCCGAGGGGGCGGGCTTTGTTCCTCTTGCTTCTCTCTCAATCCCTGCGCTAAAGAAAGACAATCGATTTTTTATGGAAAATGTCATCATTATCGGGTCCGGATGCGCTGGGTGGACAGCGGCCATCTACTGCGCACGTGCCAATCTCGCACCTCTGGTGGTCACCGGGATCCAACCGGGTGGCTTACTGGCGACCACTACGCTTGTGGAAAATTTTCCGGGTTTTCCAGAGGGCATTCTGGGTCCTGACCTCATGCTGGCCATGCAGAAACAGGCCGAACGCTTTGGCGCCAAGATCCAGTATTTATCAGAGGTTACGGAAGTCCATCTGGACCCACCACCCTTTTCGGTTAGGGTAAACGGTCAGATTTGGCACACTCGGGCTCTTATCATTGCCGTGGGAGCCCAGCCTCGCCGGTTGGGAGTCCCCGGGGAAAAAGAGTGGGAAGGAAAAGGGGTTACGTATTGCGCCACCTGCGATGGAGCACTCCCAATGTTCCGTAACCAGCCTCTTGTCGTAGTGGGTGGAGGTGACTCAGCATGCGAGGAGGCTCTCTACCTCACACGCTTTGCTAGCCAAGTCTACCTCATCCATCGGCGGGACCGGCTCCGAGCCTCCAAGATCATGGCGGATCGCGCGCTGGGTCATCCCAAGATCCAGCCAATCTGGAATACGGTCGTGGAAGCGGTGCTGGGAGAGAAAAACCAGGTGTGCGCAGTGGAACTGAAGAACACGCAAACAGGACAAACCTCAAAACTGGACTGCGCCGGAGTCTTTGTGGCTATTGGACACGTCCCCAATACGCGGCTTTTCGAGGGAAAGCTTGAGCTAGATCCGGACGGATACATCCGGGTTTTCCAGGGGACCCGCACCAGTGTTCCGGGAGTTTTTGCTGCCGGGGATTGTGTCGATCGGATTTACCGGCAAGCCATTACAGCGGCGGGGATGGGATGCATGGCAGCCATGGACGCAGAGCGCTACCTTTCCGGTTCGGGAAGCTGACCCGAATTTCTCGTGGAAAGTCAGTGGAACGTTTGCCTGCTGCCGGCAAAGAAAGATATTGTGTAGGAAAGAGCTTCGAACACGGAACTGCCCCTAAAGGCAGCACAATGCACCATGCAGGGACTGACCGTTGCCATTGAAGAGGTCTCCAGTTGCCGGAAAAGACTTCGAATTGAGATCCCGCCGGATCAAGTTCAGAAGGAATGGAAAAGAATAGCCAAGGAGTTTGCCACCACCGTTCGCCTGCCAGGCTTTCGCCAGGGGAAAGCTCCTCAAGAAATTGTGGAAAAACGCTTCGGCAAGGAGATCACCCAGGAATTGCAAAACCGGTTGATTCCCAAGGCCTACCAAGAGGTAATTCAAAGCCGCCGCATCCCGGTGGTGCGGGCCGTCCAGGCGGAGGAGATTGAGTTTTCCCCGGGTGGGAGCTTAAGTTTTTCCGCGATTGTGGATTGTGTTCCCCAGTTTCCGCTTCCCGCTTGGAAGGGTCTTTCCATGCCTTATGTGTCCGTGGAGGTAAAGGAAGAAGAGGTGGACAAGGCCTTGGAAAAGCTACTCCAAAAAAAAGCCACCCTAATTGAGGTTTCGGATCGGCCCGCACGTCGAGGAGACTTTGCGCTGGTTTCCCTTGAGGGACGAATCGGAGGGGTTCCGGTGGGCCAGGTGCTTACTCTTCCGCGCGATTATACGGTTGGGCGACTGTGGATTTGGCTCCAGCCCGATGTTTTCGCACCTGGTTTTCCGGAAGGAATCGAGGGAATGAAAATCGGCGAGAAACGCGTGATTCCGGTTCGATTTCCGGAGGATTGGCGGGTTGTGGCCTTGCGGGGCAAAGAGGTGGAATATTCGGTTGAGCTTTTAGCGCTTAAAGAGCCAATGCTCCCTGCCTGGACTGAAGAGCTGGCACAGGAACTGGCGGGGGTAAGTCTTTCGGAGTTGCGGGATCATATTCGCGGGAAACTTCAGAAGGAAAAGGAGGCGCAAGCCGAAGCACTACAAAAACGTTATCTCCTTTCCCACCTGCTCCAGATGGTGGAATGTGAGCTTCCCGAATCTCTCGTAGAAGCCCGGACGCGAGAAAGAATCTCAGAAATTCTTTTGGAAAACCAAGAAAGAGGTGTGCCGATCGAGGTTCTTGAAGAAAAGAAGCGGGAAATCTTTTCCCATGCGCTGCGGAATGCTCGGGATACGGTAAAGATGGAGTTTCTTTTTCAGCGGATCGCCGAAGCGGAAGGGATCGAGGT
The DNA here is from genome assembly GCF_905250085.1 of Candidatus Methylacidithermus pantelleriae. Taxonomy (GTDB): domain Bacteria; phylum Verrucomicrobiota; class Verrucomicrobiia; order Methylacidiphilales; family Methylacidiphilaceae; genus Methylacidithermus; species Methylacidithermus pantelleriae. The sequence goes on along the minus strand of NZ_CAJNOB010000056.1, from coordinate 36,974 downwards.
GGAGCCCGCTGAGCTCGATGAGGAAATCCGACGACTAGCCCAAGCCTACGGAGTGGAAGCAAGGGAACTGGCCAAAAAAATCCTCAATACCGGGGCGGCAGAAGAGCTTCGAAAGCGTTTGCTTTTCCACAAAGTCCTCGATAGGGTTTGGATGGAGGCAAGAATCGAAAACTCATGAAAGGTCCCCTTGGGATGGTTATCCCCATGGTTGTGGAGCAGACGGGAAGGGGGGAACGCGGTTACGACATCTTTTCCCGGCTGCTCAAAGACCGGATCGTCTTTATCGGAACGCCGATTGATGAGGCTGTGGGTAATATCGTGATTGCCTCGCTTCTTTTTCTTCAGATGGAGGATCCTAAAAAGGATATTAGCGTTTATATCCACTCTCCCGGAGGGCTGGTTACGGCTGGAATGGCGATCTACGATACGATGCAATTTTTGACCTGCGACGTGGCTACCTACTGTATTGGCCAAGCTGCCAGCATGGCGGCCGTTCTTTTGGCAGCGGGAACCAAAGGGAAGCGATATGCACTGCCGAATGCGCGAATCATGATCCATCAACCTTTGGGGGGTGTCCAAGGCCAAGCTTCCGACATCAGTATTCAGGCCCAGGAAATCCTGCGAACGAAAAGGCGGCTCAATGAGATTCTTGCGTATCATACCGGCCAGCCGATCGAGCGAATCGAGAAGGATACGGACCGGGATTTCTTTATGTCGGCGCAGGAGGCCAAAAACTACGGGCTCATTGACGAGGTTGTTCGTACCAAGGTGGACTTGGAGCCTTCCTGGAAAGAGCCGGTTCTTGTGGAAACCAACAGCCGGAGCTCCTAACCCGCAGATCCTTCTTTGCCTCCATGGCGCGTCCTTCTCAGATTACGATGTGTTCCTTTTGCGGGCGTAGCTACGCCGAGGTGCGAAAGCTCATTTCGGGTCCGGGGGTGTACATCTGCGACAGCTGTGTTCAGGTCTGCAAGAAGATTTTGGAAAAGGAACTCCAGGAAGAAGAAGGTCAACGCCTGGCCTTGGAGTTAAAACCACCCAAGCCAGCCGAGATTCACAAGGTGCTAGACGAATATGTCGTCGGCCAGAATTACGCAAAAAAGGTTCTTTCCGTCGCCGTGCACAATCACTACAAGAGGGTGCTGGCCGATTCGCGCCGAGTCAGCGCCAGCGAGGGAAAGAAAGGCTCCGGGGATCCTGTAGAGCTGGAAAAAAGCAATATCCTTCTGGTGGGCCCCACCGGGTCGGGGAAAACCTTATTGGCTAAGACACTGGCCCGGGTTCTCAACGTTCCCTTTTGCATCGCTGATGCTACTTCTCTGACCGAGGCAGGCTATGTGGGTGAGGACGTCGAAAACATTCTTTTGCGGCTTTTGCAGGTGGCCAATTTCAACGTGGCCAAGGCTGAGATCGGGATTGTTTACATTGATGAAATCGACAAGATTGCGCGAAAGGGAGACAATCCCTCCATTACGCGGGATGTTTCCGGGGAAGGGGTCCAGCAGGCGCTGTTAAAAATGCTAGAAGGAAGTGTCTGTAACGTGCCGCCCCAGGGGGGACGGAAACACCCTCAGCAGGAGTACATTCAGGTCAACACCCAAAAAATCCTTTTTATTTGCGGGGGGGCTTTTGTAGGGCTTGAGCGGATTGTCGAACGAAGACGGGGTAAAAGAGTGTTAGGTTTTGGTCCCCACCGGGAAGACGAGTGCACAGCGCTGCGAGGGGAGGTGGAACCGGAAGATCTCGTGGCCTATGGAATGATCCCAGAGTTTGTGGGGAGACTTCCGGTGGTGGCTACCCTGGAGCCTCTCACGGAGGAGGATCTGGTGCGCGTGTTAACGGAACCCAAAAATGCCCTCCTTAAGCAGTACGTGGAACTTTTTGCCATGGAAAATGTCACGCTTACCTTCACGAAGGATGCAGTTCGAGCTCTGGCACAAGAGGCGTACCGGAGAGGGACGGGAGCACGGGCGCTTCGCTCTCTCACGGAACGCTTCATGTTAGACCTGATGTACGAGCTACCGTCACGAAACGATATTGAAGAGGTGACCATTACTCGAGCGGTCGTTGAGGGGAAGCGAGCCCCGACACTGAAACGACGGGAATCGCAACGCAACGTCGCGTAAGCGAGCGAGGGATCATCCTCGTTGAAAGAAACAAAAAGGGCGCCGCAGGAAGGTTCACAGGCGGGGACTTTTTGAATGGAGTGGCGCTTTTCCTCAGGCTCGTGGAGCGATCCGGTGCATCTTGCGCAGCACCCCAGAGGGGGCAAGTGTTTCTCTTTCCGGACCGACCCACCTAGCTTTTCCATGGAAACGGGATAATCTTGGATCGGATGACTGTTCTCACTCCCGGCCTTAGATCCCGACGTGTCGTCGTTGGAATGAGTGGAGGGGTCGACTCGAGCGTGGCGGCCTACCTCCTCCAACAAGAGGGGTGGGAAGTCATCGGGGTCACGCTGAAAGTATGGACTGACTCTTGCCTCGCCCGCGCCTCGGATAAATGCTGCGGTCCCGGTGCCATTGCCGACGCACGGCAAGTTGCTGCAGCCCTGGGAATCCCCCACTACGTGCTCGATGAGTCGGAGGTTTTTGAAAGAGTCGTAGTCAACCGTTTCATCTCCGCGTATCAGGAGGGCAAGACCCCCAATCCATGCACCGTTTGCAATCAATCCATCAAGTTTGGCCGGCTCTTAGGAAAAGCCCGCCTTCTGGGAGCCTCTTATGTGGCGACAGGTCACTACGCTCGAATCCAGAAGTCGGAAAAAGGAAGCCTTTTGCTCCGAGCGGTCGATCGCGAGAAAGATCAGTCCTACTTTCTTTTCCGGCTTAACCAGCATCAATTATCCTCTATCCTTTTCCCACTGGGGGAGCTGACCAAATGCCAGGTTCGTCATCTTGCACGAGAAGCCGGACTCAAAGTTCACGACAAGGAGGAAAGCCAGGAAATCTGTTTTGTGCCAGGGAAAGATTACAAGCGGTTCCTCCTTCAGCGACTGGGTCGTCCTGGCTTTAGGAAAGGACCCATCTTTTCCAAAGAAGGGCGCTGGTTAGGCTGGCACGAGGGGATCGAATGTTACACTGTCGGGCAGCGCAAAGGACTTCCCGGAGGCCAGGGACGGCCCCTGTATGTACTGGAAATTGTACCTGAGACCCACGCACTAGTCGTTGGCTACTGGGAAGACCTTTTCCAAGAAAACTTCTGGGTGGAGGATGTCGTGTGGATCACCCAAGAACCAGCTCCGGGAACCGAGGTCGAGATTAAAATCCGCCACAATGTACCCCCCACGTTGGGTTGGATTTTCCCAGAACGCGGAAAGAATCGAGTCAAGGTGAAGTTTGAAACTCCGCAACCTGCGGTCTCCCCAGGCCAGGCGGCTGTGTTCTACCAGGGCGACATCGTCCTCGGAGGTGGCTGGATTGAGCGACCTTTGTCCCAGCGGACATGGCAGGATGAAACCCCTATTGGTTTCCGTAACGACTGAAAACGTCGAGCAAGCGCGCAGGATCGCTCAAGTCTTGGTGGAGGAACGCCTGGCAGCTTGTGTGCAGGTTGTGCCCCAAATCCATTCCGTCTATCGATGGAAGGGAAAGGCAGAAGAAGCTGGGGAAAGTCTCCTCCTGATCAAAAGTTCTCAGGAACTCTGGGAATCGCTCCAAAAGCGAATCCGGGAACTCCACAGTTATGAATGCCCGGAAGTGGTGGCTCTCCCGGTGTACGCGGCTGAGGCTAGTTACCTCAACTGGTGGAGCCATTGTCTTGAAAGCTCCCAGGGCTAAAAAGAAGTTTCCGGTTGACGGAGGTCGAGGAAAGATTGGATGAACCCGCATTTACGGAAGGCAACAATCCAGCATCCATCTCCGGTACCAGGCTCTCGATCGGTTGCGCCAAAGACCTTGGTCCCAGGAAAATGGACCGGATGACGAGCCTAGGGTCCTGGTTCTCCCAACGCAAACAAAAGAAGAAAAAAGCCAATCGCGAGTCTCTTTTTCTTTGCTCAGGGAATCGAAAAAAAGATTTTTTCCGGGACTACTTGCCGCTTCGAAGAGAAACGCAGGAGCATCCTGTCCCCTGCCATCTTCTTGACAGGCCCAAAAAACGTAGCTCTCTTGGAAAGCTCCGAGTTATCCCGAACCAGCTTACGAAAAAAAACGCACAACGACTCGGACCGGCTCAAGACCCACGGGATCTTTGGGCTCGTCTTGCGGATAGGCGAAGTTCTTTTTTCCAGGCCAACCGGGACTCAAGGAAAAGGACTCGACACAAAAAGAAACCTCCTTGGAAGGGATTGCCAAAAGCTCCATATTGAGTCATGCCAGCCGGTTGGGAAGGGCCACTAGGTCATCGTCCTTCCTTCGTACTGGATACGAGTCTCTTTACCAATCCGGAAGTAGCCTCACAGTTTGGAGATGATACCGACGAGGCGGTCACCAATTTCCTTGCTCTTGCCAAACAAACATCAGCGGCCTTCTACATGCCAACTTCGGTCTATGAGGAACTGCGTTTGATCAAGGGACTGGAGGCGTTGGCGCCGGAATTTGAGTCGGTGGTCCAGATTCGTTCCCCCAGGAAGTACACCCTTCAGGTCCCTGGGGCTCTCTTGTATGAACTCATGGAGGAGTTACGACACCGGATCGATCACGGTCTCCGGGTCGCCGAGGAGCACACGAAGCTTGCAGGGCAAACCGGTAGCTCCGACACCTCGATCGGATTGGATCAATTAATCAGTCGTTTACGGGAACGGTATCGAGAAACCTTAAGAAGAGGGATCCTGGACAGCAAGGAAGACGTCGACGTCCTTCTTTTAGCTCTTGAGCTCGATGCGTTCCTGGTGTCAGCCGACAAAGGAATGTGCCGATGGGCCGATAAAATCGGGATCAAGCTTTTCAATGCCAAACATTTCCGTTACCTTCTCCGCAGCTTAATCAAAACGCAAGAGCCCTTCCCACAAGTTGCGCAGTAAGTCAGTAGTTGCAGAATACACCTTATAGAATCGCAATACCCAGAAATCCCCCTCTTGTTTCAGCTCCCGGACTAGCGTTCGTGACTTTTCCCCCTCCACCTTGTGCAGATGCTGGATCAGTCGCTCGGCGTTTTCCGGGTTCCGGAATCGGCACCGAAACTCGTCCCCGCACTGGCCATGCTTGAGAAATTCTTTCACTGCCTTTCCGTATCCCCGAACAAGAGCGCGGCCTAATTCTGTTTCAAGCTCCAGGGGATTAGCTCCTCCAATTTCGGAAAGGAAAAGAACAAGCCGCAAGATTCTACTGGTAAAATAGCTAGGATGAACGTCATAAAAACGTTCTCCCATCGCCGCAATGTCGCTGAGATCGCTCGAGGCTGTCACATACTTGGCCCGCAGCGATCGACCCCCTGCTTCCTTAAAAATAACTCCCTCCCGAGCCTTCCGGTTAAGCTCCACAATGATTTCCCTAATCCTGGGTATGTCCTCGGTGGTCCATTGGCCGTAAAGAGGGACAAGATCGATGCCAAAACGCCGAGCGAGCTCTTGTTTTAGCTCGTGTGGAACAAATTCTTGGCTTCCCATCCTCATCACGTCAAAAAGGAAAAAGCGTGCGTCCCTTTCGACCAAAGGGCTCGTGCTGATAACATACGGATTATCAGGACCGACCACCTCCCCGCAAAGAACCACGTCGGGTATCTCCCGAAAGATCTCCCGATCGATCCAGTCCCCTGCCCGATCCGTCGTAAAAGGACAGACAAACCCCCCACGAGTAAGTGCTAGGAGCTCTCCCTCCCAACAAACTACGCGAACGTTGTATCCATCGACCTTTTCTTCCACCCAGAAAGGGTGGGTAAAATGAGTGCGGAGACCTTTTTCCAGGACCTCAATTCTCGGAATCTTCGGATACCCGTAAACGATACGGTCTGCTAACCCAACGGTGCCCTTGGGAAAAGAGCCGACGTCGGTCGCCAGCCTCACATAGGAAATGTCTTTCCAGTTTTCCCGGGTGGCCCTCCGCGTGAGAATCCATGGCTCCCACAAAGCTTCCGATTGACCCATTTTTTGTATTGAACGTAGAGAAGCCCGGCCTGCTCAAGTACTTTTCCCTAAGAGGAAAGGATACGGCTGCAGGAGGGAGAGCAGGAGAGTATTCGTCCCCCGTTGGCCGAAAGCCACATCCCCAACAGAAGCAAAAGTGGAACGCCGGTTATTCGGATCTCTCACAATGCGGCCGCAATCGCCCTCGCACACACCCTCAAAGGAGTCCTGCAAACGCAGGAGCAGTGGGAGGCGGAGATTTCCCGAGGAGGCGAGCACGCGTCGGCCGGGTGACCGACATTGCGCCTCAGACTTTACCCTGTCATTCTTTTTCGCTACGAGAAGCTCCCCCATGGGTTTTTCGCCACGGATCGCAATCCGCTTCTTTTGCGCCAAGAATAGCTTGCGCTCGTTCGACTTGAGCGTTGCAGCAAAAAGGATTGTGGCAGAATCTTGCCCAGCGGCGGGTTTCAGTCCCGCCACAGTTCCGAGCGCAAAAAAAGACCGCCGACCCAAAAATTGCGCGCTTGGGAAGCTTGGCCGGCTCGAGGCAGCAATCGATTCTTGGGAAAGCCTCAAAACCCCACCTGGTCTGCCAACCTTTTTTCTTGGGCTCTCCTCGAACCCACTGCACTATTTCCAGACGGTCGTGTTATTCTTACACCCGGCTTCCTAGGAGTTACCTCAAGATGGTACGGCGCCATTCTTCCGAACGTTTCCAGCTCTCGTGCGGGGGAGTCGTTTATCGCCTCGAGGGCTCCCAACCCGTTTACCTTCTCCTGCGAGCCTATAAGAACTGGGACTTTCCCAAGGGGCTCCTACAGCCGGGAGAAAAGCCAATAGAGACCGCCCTTCGAGAGATTTCCGAAGAGACCGGTCTTGGAACACTCCGCTTGCCCCTAGGGGAGCTTTACAAGGAAACCGAACCTTATGGAAAGCACAAGATTGCGCGCTTCTATCTGGTGAACGCCCCGGAAGGAGAGGTAACTCTACCCTCTAGCCCTCAGCTCGGCCGCCCGGAACACCACGAGTTCCGATGGCTTCATTACGAAGCAGCCCGAGAGCTTCTCCCACCTCGATTACAAACCATTCTCGACTGGGCACACAAAGAAATAAGAACCCATGTTCTTCATGGGCTACAATCTTAAGTTCCGATCGTGTGGGAATCCCTTGGTGAAAACATGCGACGGTGCGGTCCCGCGATCTCCTTCCTAGAATGAGTTGGTTAACCAGGTGAGAAGGAACTCAAACGTAGGCTGCTGCCGGCGCGAGTGTGACCGCGTCCTTAACCCCCATATCGTTTCGTTCTGCCCAGCCGCGGGGTGCGGTGGGGTCCTCCCAATCCTGGTGGACACTCGAACCTCGGGCAAGAAGCGGAGTAGGAAATGACACCGCCGCTTGGGCTTCCTGGAACGTCATCCAGCCCGGCAGGCAGCTGACTTCCAAGATCCCAACCAAAGCGTAGTGGGTTGTGGGCATTGCTCCCTATCGGCATACCACTGGCAACTCGCACATTTACTCCCGTTATGATGATGGCGACCGCTAGAAATGCTTGCCCCCTAGAGTAAGGTCTCCGGTAGCCGAAGAGCCTCTCAATCGGAATCAAACGGGAATCGAAACCAAGCCCGAAAGATCGCTCGAAAGAAGTTCGCTGGCGGTGCTCTCTGTCCCCTGGAGAGCTGCCATGAACTCCTCTCTTGCCCCGAGCTGCATAAAGCAAGCTCAGCGCAACAAGCCCCCTGCTTTCCCCATGGGGCAATGGACTTGGGGAAAGGTATTCAACCGCCCAAAAACAGGGGATCGTGGGATTGGCGGTTTAGGAGGCCGTAGCCGCGTAGTGCAAAAGCCCGCTCCTCTTGGTTCGTCCGATCCAGCTTCCTCTTGACAGCCAGCCGACACTGGAGCAAAGAGGGGGGGCTGGCAAGCCGATGACTCTCCCTCCACGATGGACAAAACGGGCGATGGGATCGGAGCTTGTTCCACGAAAAGCTATCCGTGGTTGCCCTTGTCAATCGATGCCATGGTGACTTACCCAAGCTTGAAGAATTTTTGGAAAAGAGTCAGGCCGGAACAATTGTTATTGCTTTCCTCCCCGAGTGGCTGACTTTCCTTGTCAAGCGTTCATGAAAGAACGAAAGGCTTCGGTCCAACGGAAAACCCGCGAGACTTCCATCCACGTCGAACTCAACCTGGATGGTCCAGGGAAGACCGAGATTACTACGGGCATACCCTTTTTCGATCATATGCTTGAGCTTTTGGGATATCACTGGGGTGTGGACCTTCAAATCCAAGCCCAAGGAGATCTTGGCGTCGACTTCCACCATACGGTGGAGGATACAGGTCTAACCCTGGGCCAAGCTTTCCACCAGGCGTTAGGGTTACGCGAAGGAATCAACCGGTATGGTTTTTGCCTTCTTCCCATGGATGAAACCCTCGTCCAGGTAGCACTGGACATTAGCGGCCGGCCTTTTCTGGTCTTTCGCAGCCCCCGGTGGTTCCCGCTGGCTCATGTTATGGTTGGGAATTTTCCTGCGCAGCTTGCCGAAGAATTTTTTCGGGCGTTTGTCCAGCAGGCTTCGATCACGCTTCACATGGAAATCCTTCGCACCCGAGACGTACATCATTGCCTAGAAGGCCTCTTTAAGGGTCTTGGACGTGCCTTGCGACAGGCCGTAGCGTTGGATCCGCGCGTGATAGGCCCTCCCAGCACCAAGGGAACTCTCTAGGGTCAAGGGTTATCAAGAGCTAGACCACACAGCGACAGCTAGGGCTCTCGGTCACAGGATATCCGGATGAGGGTAAGTGTGTGGGCGGCCGAGCGGGCGGGTGTTTGCTAACAACTCCAAGACGGCTGGGCGGATGGGGAAGGAGGGGCGTTTGGCTTTTCCCGCAGGGGAGTTGCCCAGCGGGACGGTGATCGTGGATGCCGAGGTGGCACCCACCGGATGGGGGTCCTCGGACGCACGGGTCTGCAAGCGGTGATGAACCAGCGGGTTGACAGAGGCAATTGGCTTGGATTCTCCCAGTTGGCTCTCAAGGAAAGGGTTACGGATTGTTACGGCGGTCCAAGGAGGTTGGGTTTGGGATGAACGGCCAGCGCAAGAGGGCTTATTCGGGTCCTCTATGATCCAAAGCTTGGCCTCAATCCAGGTCGAGCAGGCGACCGGTTGATGCGTTTGGGCTTCGAATACCGGGAAGCGACATGGGCCGCGCAGAGTCGATCGATCCTGGTAGTGGATCCCAATGAGAGGACCGAGGATATCGTGCACGACCTAGACGGGAAGTTCATTATGTGCCGGGCGTTGCCAAGAAGAAATCCGCGCAGAGAACCGCGCCAGGAAGGCGCTCGAAGCCGTTCATGAGTAGGCTTTCGGTTTTTCAACATCAAAAAGAGGTTTTGACGCTGACAGCGGAAGAGCTGCGGGGTTTTTTAAGAGCTATGTGGCGCTCTACGAACGGGTGGAGCGGAGTTTTTTTGCTAGATGCGGGCTTGTGTTTTCCTTAACGAGCCCAATCGATCCTTTTTGCCGCGGCGGCCCGCACTCGTTGAAGAAGCTAAGGAGCGGGGATCCGGAGAGCGGAAGGGGTGATCGATCCGCAAGCTCCCAGCAAAAGATGCCGGGACCGAACGGTTGGTGCGGAAAACGTGGGCCGCTACTACCTATCCTCCCGACTGAGCTACTTTGAGCTCGTCCTGGCCGAAGAGGAGTCGCGAGCAGGTGCGTCCCTGTTTGGGTGAGCGTCCCTTCTTCTCGTAAAGAGTTTTCGTTCGAAGAAAAGGAGATCCACCGACCATGCAGACTGGAAGAGCAATTGGCAAACGGAGCCCGACGAGCCCGTTCTCTGTGCTCGGGGTCGGGGGACAAGACCGCCGGCAACCCGTCCTGCCAACCCAGGGTAGCCCCGGAGGCGAGTCTCTCGGCTTCCCGTTGCGGCTGCCGATCGAATGGGGGAGCCTGAGCCAATACCAGGTTCTTTGAGTGCGTGCGCTTTCGCCTACGGCCAGGGCGCGATCCTCCAGGCGCTCGCCGCCAGCCGGATGGTGAGGGCGCCAACCAAAACGCCGAAACTCGGCCGGAAGCACGAGGGATCGGCGCTTTTGAGCTACCGCTTCGTGCGGGAGCGATAAAGGGGTGGCCAGCGTTTGCCGAGCGTCGTAACACGGACGCCTTTTCGTTGGTGACACACCGACTTACCGGAGCGGTCGGGATCGATAGGAAAGGCGATCATGTCGGCTTGGGCAAAATGGACCGCTTGGGTAATTTCATGAGAATCCGGGAGATCCCGTGGAATCTCCATGGCAAGAGTGGGGGCCAAGCGAAAGCGATTTTTTCTAATGCCGGTAAAGAAATCCCCGGGGCCTTGCCCCGAATCGAGCAAAATACTTGCGGCCAAACGTTTGGATCTTTGAAAGAGGAAGGCGCAAGCTTTGAGTCGGTGGATCCCGTTCGGACTGGCTCACCCTCTCCCTCCTTCGGGGACCCTAAGGCAAAACCGGGATGTTCCAGTCGGCTTCTTTTGCTGCCGGAGTCGGAGTGAACCGAAGTCGACCCGGCCTAGACGTTTTTCGGTCGGTGCGGTCAACCGCACGCGCCGTCGGGGCATAAATGCTTACGAGGACGGCGGAGTTTTGTGTTCTCGCCCGGAGAGGATTGGGACTCTCCGAACGCCCATCCGTGCGAGAGGCAGTCGTGCTACCTGCAACGGCAGTCATGTCCTCTTGGCCCTACCCACAAGCCATCGGACGAAGCATCTTTGGTCGTTTCTAGGGCGGGGGTTCGGGGGGAGACTCAAAGCGACGCAAGCGGCAGTTGCCCGACGGGGAGGCGATCGACTGCCTCCGACGCCAGTGTCCTCGGAAACGCGGGACCTGGTGCTAGCTGGGCTTTGCCTATGAAACCCCGGCACGCAAGTCCTCAGGCAGCACTGTTCGGCCAGCGCCCCGGACGATCTTCCCTGGTAGGGGAATGGTTGTCTATGGTTGTAAGAACGGCAAAAAAAGGAGATTTTGTAACTGTGTTATGTTGAGTCTACCGGAACTCTCAGCGCTTTGGGAAACGTACAAGGAGGACTGGCAGTGTCCTGTCCAGGAATTTTCCCTCGGACCCCACGTCTTTACGCAGCAAGGCGCCCCCTACATTATGGGGGTCATCAATCTTTCCCCGGATTCCTGGTATCGAGAAAGTGTTGTGCTCAACACGGAAGCGGCCATTGAAAGAGGCAAGCTTTTGACGCTGTCGGGGGCATCGATCGTCGATCTTGGGGCGGAATCTTCCCTCTTGCATGCCCGTCGCGCTTCCATTGAGGAGCAAAAACAAGCGTTTCTACCGATTGTTAGGGAACTCGCTGAGCAAAATGTGCTTGTGTCCGTTGAGACATACTATGCCGATGTTGCGTTAGCTGGTTTGAAAGCTGGAGCACGGATCATTAATCTTACAGGTCCTCGTGAAAGCCGAAAGATTTATGCGATGGTTGGGGCGTTTGATGCAGCGGTCATTATTAACTATGTGGAAGGACCGAACGTTCGAGAAGTTGGGGAAATCCGTCTCGTCGCAGACCCAATCGCTCCTTTGTATGAATATTTTGCTCGGGAAATTGAGCTAGCGAGCAAGGCAGGTGTGAAAAGGATCTGGGTGGATCCCGGGCTAGGATTCTATTATTCGAACCTTCAGGATAGCGCGGAAAGGGTCCGGCGCCAGATGGAGATTTTTCTTGGGACCTTCCGGCTCCGCCGCTTGGGCTGGCCAACCTGCCATGCTCTTCCTCACGCCTTTGAGTACTTTGAGGAAGAAGTAAGGGTAGCCGAACCTTTTTTTGCGGTCCTTGCGATTCTTGGAAAGACCGATCTATTGCGCACCCATGAAGTACGCAAAGTACGCGGTGTGGTGCGATCTTTACAAATTTACCATCCAAAGCTGGCTCGATGATGGGATGGTGGCTAACACGAAAGAACGAGAAACGGGAAACGCTGCCCTTTGGTGTCTTTTTCCGTGCCCAAAAAATGTTTACTCAAAGTTCCCGGTTTCTGATCCGGTCCCAAGACAACACACAACACTTCACTTTCTCTTCGATCAACGCCCCCGCACACCACCGTTGCTTCGGGGTTCGCCGCCAGGTAACAAAGGGAGACCCTTTTTGGGCGGGATCTTTCTTGACCATGGGAGAGTCCGGGGCACGCCGCCCACCGTCCCGCTAGACAACCCCTTTGGCCCTGGCTACCACCTTCCGGCCACTGCCCACCGGCTGAGCGAGCTCGTGGAACCAGTACAAGAGCGCAGGAGAAAGAAAATGGGAAGAAAAAAGACCCGCAACCACACCTATGAAGATGGCCAGGGCAAAATCGGAAATGACTGGACCGCCCAAGAGAAGCATCGAGAGTGTTGCTAAAAGCACCGTCCCCCCTGTAATCACGGTCCGCGCTAAAGTTAAATTGAGACCCCGATTCACAAGCTCCCTAAACGCCATTCCCGAATGGATACGCATCAGTTCACGAATCCGGTCAGAAATGACAATTTTTTCGTTGATCGAATAGCCCAAAATGGTGAGGAACGCTCCCACCAGAGTCATCGTAAACTCGTGCCCGAGAAGAGCCATTCCCCCGACGGCCATGAGAACATCGTGGATTTGACCGGCCGCTGCCGCTACCGAGAACGACCATTCGTACCGAAAAGCCACGTATACAAGGATCGCAACCAGACCCAAGCTCAAGGACTGGATGGCCCTCCATTTGAGTTCATTGCCCACGGTAGGGCCGACACTGTCCAAGCCGATCTTCGTAAAACCGTGGCTTCCAAAACGACGGACGAGAAGACTAGCTGCTTTGTCGCCTTCCCCGTAGCGCGTTTGCAGTAGGATCTGGTGAGAATCTTTTGCGTATTGCAAGAGCATAGGATGAATCCCTGCCTCCTCGAGAGTCGACCGGATCGACGCAACCGGGACAGCTTCTCGATAAGAGAGGGTAACGGCATCTCCACCCACAAAATCCACCCCCAAAAGCTCGCTTTGCCGACCAAAAAAGGCAACGGTTCCTGCCAGCAAAAGGATTCCGGCCAAACATACAGACGGGATGCGGTACCGGAGGAAATCAAAACGGGGGTTTTTGAGAAACTGCATCATGAGCAAGTGCCGGATCTTTCCCAAATCCAGCAGCCATTCGAACCCGTTTCGCGTGGCAACGACAGCTGTAAAGAGATTTGCCACGATCCCCAGCGTGAGAGTTACTGCGAATCCTTGCAACGGCCCGCTCCCAAGAAACATGAGAACCGTCGCAGGCAGAATCGTGCTCACGTTGGAATCGAAAATCGCGCTAAAGGCTCGCTCAAACCCTAGCGAAACGGCGGTGGCCAAGGGTTTCCCCAAGGCAAGCTCATCCCGGATCCGCTCGTAAATAAGAACGTTTGCGTCCACAGCCATTCCGATGGTGAGAATGATGCCCGCAATCCCTGGGAGGGTAAGAGTAAAATGGAACTGGGCCAAAAGACCAAAGAGAAGGAGGAGGTTTAACAGAAGGGCCCCCACCGCAATGACGCCCGCCAGGCGGTAATAAAGGACCATAAATCCCACCACAAGCCCAAGCGCGACGAAACCCGCGTTGCGGCCTCGCAGAATCGAATCTCTCCCCAGGGAAGGATCAACCCCTCGTTCTTCCAGGATCCGGACCGGGGTCTCTAGAGGATTTTCCAGGACACTGGCTAGCTCTTCCGCTTCCGCGGGGGTCATGTTCCCCCCGGAAATGGTGGCGTTATTGTAGATTGCCGTCTGGATGACGGGAGCACTACGGATTTCCCCGTCCAACACAATGGCCAGTTGCCGTCCTACATTGCGGGAAGTCACCGCTCCAAACACCCGTTGTCCCTCGTCACTAAACTGAATGACAACGGTGGGTCGGCCCACCTCGTCATAGCCGCGGAAGGCACGCCGGACAAATTTGCCAGTAAGCTCGGGCCGTCGCTTTACTACAAGAAACCCATCCCGTTTTCCATCACGTCCAAGAACCGGCAGTGCCTCGTAGTCAATCGGCAACGGTTTGCCGCTGGCTCGTTCGGCCAGCAGGCGTGCGCTGTCGGGATGAACGAGCTTAAACTCCAGTTTAGCTACTCGTGAGAGTTGATCTCGCGCCGCCTTCTTATCCTCTTCAGAAAGTCCGGGGATCTGCACACTGATGCGATTATGACCGACAGGCTGGATAATGGGTTCGGAAAGACCAAATTTATCCACCCTTTTGCGAATCACCGCCACCGCTTGTTCAAGCGCCTGGGGGGAAGGTTTTCCTTCCAGTTCGATGAGGAAAGCCGTCCCACCCTTCAGGTCCAAACCCAGCCGGACCGTTTTTTCCAACGGATAGAGGGAAAGAAAAGAAAGTAAGATCGCGCAGATCGAAGCGGAAAGACCCAAAAGACGTTTCCGTTTCGGCTGATCGGAAAAAAAATACCCTCCCAAGGCAATCACAAAACCGGAAGCGGCAAGAAAAATCCAGAAAGGGTTCATGGGGGAAGCTGCCCGTCACCCTTTGGGTTCTTCGTCCGGTTTTAGTACGGAGGTCAGGGCGGATTTGAGAACTTCGATCTTGACGTTGTCCGCCACCCGGACGATCACGGTTCTCTCTTTTACATTGGTTACCGTACCGAGGATGCCTCCCTGGGTAACGACCCGATCTCCGGATTTAACGCTGGCGAGCATTTTTTCCCGCTCTTTGCGCTCCTTTTGTTGGGGCCGGATCAAAAGAAAGTAAAACATGGCAAAGACAAGCCCCATGGTAATGAGAAACGTCCAGGGGGGTGGCCCCTGTTGAGGGGCTGCGGCCAGCAGCATACACCCGTTACCACAGAAATTTACTCCCACACCTCTCCTCCCTTGCGGTTATGACCAAGAAACGCACGACGAAATCGTTCCCACTCACCAGCCCGAAGCGCATCCCGGATGCGCTGCATAAGCGATACATAATAGCACGTGTTATGGAGGGATAGAAGTACGACGCCAAGAATTTCTCTTGCCTTCCATAAGTGTCTCAAGTAGGCCCGGGAAAAATGCTGGCACGCATAGCAAGAACAGCCTTCCTCTAGCGGGGAAACATCCTCGCTAAGCTCCTTTCTGCGAAGAGAGAGGCGCCCGCAGGAAGTGTAGGCCACCCCGTGGCGTGCGAGCCGCGTGGGAAGCACGCAATCGAATAGATCGACTCCGCGGGCGACCAACTCAACCACTTGCCACGGTTCGCCCAAACCCATGGCATAACGAGGTTTTCCAGTGGGCAACCATGGAACGGTGGCCTCGATCGACTCCACCAGAAGTTCTTCCGGCTCCCCGACGCTCACTCCTCCAATGGCATAGCCGTCAAGCTCCATTTCGGCAAGTGCAGTAGCACACGCTTTCCGCAAATCCGCATAGACACCCCCCTGAACGATCCCAAAAAGGAGAGGGCGAGAAGGTGGACTCCAGAAACTGTCGTTCTTTGCCAGCTTTTCCCAAAAGACTTGCTGGGATTGGCGAGCCCACCGCACGGTTCGTTCTACCGACTGTTGCACGGCCCGGCGGCCGGCAGGCCAGGGGGGGCAGTGATCTAAAACCATCACGATGTCACTCCCCCATTCTAGCTGGACACTGACGACGAGCTTTGGACTTAAGGTCACAAGGGTCCCATCCCAAGGAGACCGGAACACCACGCCGTCGTCCAGCACCTGCGCCAACTGGTTCAGACTGACGATTTGGTAGCCACCACTATCGGTAAGAATCACCCCGGGCCATGCCATAAACGCATGAAGACCTCCACAACGACGGACCGGCACTACGCCCGGCCGTATGAAAAGATGATAGGTGTTGGCGACCACAATCCGGGCGCCAAGTTCCCAGAGTTCCCGGGGGGTGAGACCCTTTACCGTCGCAGCGGTCCCCACCGGCATAAAAGCAGGGGTCTCTACCCTTCCATGGGGGGTGAGAATCACCCCGAGCCGAGCATTTCCTTCCGTTTTTTCGGTCTGGAAAACAGGAGCCATCCTATCCTTTCCCAGCTAGCCTACCATCCCCTTGCTTTACGACGAGTCTTCTCCCCAATGGATCGCAAAAGTTCTGGGGCAGCCGTCTCTCTTTCCCCCATCTCGTCAATCACCCCGAACCTTTCTAGGCTTGCCTGGACAAAAGACTCATCCTATTGCAAAGCTCACCGTATGTCGGAGCTGCGACGTGATCCCATTGTTGGAAGCCGATGGGTAGTCTTTGCACCCGAACGCCGGCAACGACCCCAGCAACTCCCGTTGCCCACCTGGCCTCTCCCATCCCCTTCCCCTTTTGTTGCAGGCAATGAGCGGCTCACCCCGCCCGAAATCTTCGCCATCCGGCCTGCAGGGTCCGCCCCGAATTCCCCAGGCTGGAAAGTGCGGGTGGTCCCCAACCGCTTTCCGGCCTTGCGGGTGGAGGGAGAGCTGGGGCGGGAACCCGTGGGGTTCTACGACCGGATGAACGGCATTGGCGCTCATGAAGTCATTATCGAAACTCCGGATCCGTCCCTCGAATTGGAAGAACAAACCCAAGAAGGGGTGGCGGACGTCCTGCGAGCGTTCCGAGCTCGAATGGCCGATTTGCGACAAGATATCCGGCTCCGTTATGTCCTCATTTTCAAAAATGTGGGAGCCCTTGCTGGCGCCACCATCCGTCATCCCCACTCCCAGCTCATTGCCCTTCCCGTGGTGCCCCGGGCCGTCCGGGAAAAACTCCACTATGCAGAGCTTCACTGGGAAGCCAAGGAACGAAATATTTTTGAGGATGTGCTCCGCAGTGAGCAGAAAAGCGGGGAACGAATGGTCATGGAAAATAGTAGCTTTGCCGCCTTTTGTCCGTACGCAAGCCGTTTCCCTTTCGAAGTCTGGATCATGCCGAAGTTTGCCGCTCCTGATTTCTACACGCTCGACGAGCATAATCTTGCCCTTTTTGCGGAAATTCTCCGAGGGGTTCTTCGCAAACTCCGCCGCGGGCTCAAACAGGTCCATTACAATTTTGTGATTCACACGGCCCCCTTCCGGGATCCGAGGTCTGGGCTTTGGTCTCTTGTGGAGCAGACGTTCCGATGGCACATGGAGATTCTTCCAAGACTTTCCAATGTCGCCGGCTTTGAATACGGCACTGGCTTTTACATTAATCCCGTCTTTCCAGAGGAAGCGGCCGAATTTCTGCGGCGCGTTCGTGTTGAATAGAAGGAGAGGATCGAGGGTTTTCCAGGTATGAACATCCTTTTACTCTGGCACATGCACCAGCCCTACTACGCGGACCCCGTCTCTCAACGGGCCCGTATGCCCTGGGTGCGACTCCACGCCGTGCACAGTTACCTGGACATGATTGACGTGCTGGAGCGTTTCCCATCGATCAAAGTTACGTTTAACATCACCCCGGTGCTCATCCAGCAGATTGAAGAACTGGCTCAAGGCAAGATGATGGATGAGCATGAACTCATCAGCCGGACCCCAGTGGAAGAGCTGCGAGACGATCAAAAGATTGCCATTCTGGAAGGGTTTTTCCGGGCCAACTGGGAGACCATGATCCGGCCAATCCCCCGCTACTGGGAGCTTTTGCAACGGAGGGGAAAAGAACCTCCGGCCACTAACCATCTTGCCGAATCGACCCGCCTGTTTAGTCTTCAGGACTACTTGGATCTCCAAACTCTCCACAACCTGGTATGGTGCGGGTTTGCCGCACGAAAGCGCTTCCCGTTGATCGAAGAGTTGCGCGTTCAAGGAAGGGATTTTACGGAGGAACAGCGAGATCAGCTTTTGGATATCCATCGAGAAATTCTTAGGTTGATCCTGCCGCTATACCGCAAGGCTATGGAGCGCGGTCAGATCGAGATTACGACTTCTCCCTATTTCCATCCGATCCTTCCTCTCATCTACAATTCCGATTTTGCCGCACGGTGCATGCCCCATGTTCCGCTTCCGACCCAGTTTTATGCCCCCGAAGATGCTCTTGCCCAGTTGCAACTCGCCCAGGCCAAGCACCGGGCCACCTTTGGAAAAGAGGCTCAAGGAGTTTGGCCTTCGGAAGGATCCGTCTGCCCGGAACTGGTCCCCCTTTTTCACCAAGCCGGGTTCCAGTATTTCTGCACGGATGAGGGAATCCTTTTCCATAGTCTTTCGTTAGATCCCCGATGGAGAAGCAAAGCCTCGGAACGGGGACTTCTTTTCCGGGGATGGCGAGTCGTTCACCAGGATAGCGAGGTATTAGCGGTGTTTCGAGACCGGGGGCTTTCGGATTTTATTGGATTCCAGGCGGCCAATAACGAACCGTCCCAGGCGGTCAATTTCATCCTTCATCACCTCGAACAAATCTGTTCTAGCTATCCATCTCCCTCAGCCGTCGTTTGTTTGGCTCTGGATGGGGAAAACGCGTGGGAAAACTTTCGCGATCAGGGCGAGGAATTTCTCCAGCGACTCTACGAGGGGCTCTCGCTTCACACCCGGCTCAAAACGCGCACGCTAGGCGAATATTTTTCGCTTTTCCCTCCCGATGAGGAACTGCGACGACTGTATACCGGTTCGTGGATTCATTCTGATTTTGACATTTGGATTGGAGACCCGGAGGAAAATAAAGCCTGGGAGTGGCTGCGTCGAACGCGCGCGTTTCTGTGCAACCGTGCTCCAAGGGATTCCCAAGAAGCTGCTGCGACTGAGGCAGCCTGGATGGAACTCTACGCGGCCGAAGGGAGTGACTGGTTCTGGTGGTACGGTCCAGACTTTGTCACGGATACGAAACTGGCGTTCGATGAGCTTTTCCGGACCCATTTAAAAAATGTCTACCTTTTGTCCGGCACCAATCCGCCACCCTACTTAGACGTATCCATTTGCGCCCCCGTTCCGGTGGCAGCCTATACCAAACCAAGTGCATGGGTGACTCCTGCCCTTTCCGGCAAGCTAGAAGACTTTTTCGAATGGGTAGGCGCAGGTTTTTTTAATCTCCGGGCCCAGGGCTCGGCCATGTTTCTTTCCAACCGGATTGGACAGGGCCTTTGGTTCGGCTTCGACCGGGAAACCTTTTACTTGCGGCTGGATCTAAGCATGCGACCAGAATCCGTTCAGGTGGATTTCATTAGCCCAACTACGCGCCGGGTGACTCTTGAGATTCCCGCGGGAAGACCCCCCAGCTGCCGAGCAGAACAAAGCTCTGACGGCGTCCACTTCGAGCCCTGTGACATTCCCGTCAAAGCCGCTTGGGAAGATTTTCTCGTTGTGGCGATCCCCATTCCATGGCTCGCCTGGGAACCGGGTAAAGAGGTCGCCTTTTTTGTGAAACTCATGGAAAAGGGGATGGTGTTGGAACGCTACCCGGATCATGGGGCTTTGAGTTTTATCGCACCCACGGAAGACTTTGAGGCTGCCCAATGGTTTGTTTAAAGCCGGTTCGGCTCCTGTGGGTGATCCATTTCCACCAACCGCTGGGGAATTTTCCGGAGATCTACGAGCGGTTCGTCTGCCGGAGCTGCCAGCCCCTCCTGGCGGCTCTGGAACGTCACCCCAAAATCCGCGTGGCGCTTCACTTTTCGGGCAATCTTTTTGAGTTTATCGAATCCCACCATCCTGCTTTGCTGGACCAGGTGGCCGAAAGAGTCCGGCTCGGACAGGTGGAACTTTTAGGCGGGGGCTTCTATGAACCGCTTCTTAACCTGCTGCCGAGAAACGACGCCCTTGGCCAGCTGGTGGAACTGGCGTGCTGGATCTCTGGGCGGTTCGGAAAAGAGCCCAAGGGGGCCTGGCTTCCCGAATCGGTGTGGGAACCGCATTTTGCCCAGCTGCTTGCCGAGGCGGGATACCAGTACACCTTCTTAGAAGATTCGTTATTTGAGGCAGCCGGCTGGAAAAAAGGAGAACTTTTCCACCCCTTCCGGACCGAATACGCGGGCCATCCCGTTGTCGTCTTTCCGATCCATCGATCTTGGTCGCGTTCCATTCCTTTTGCACCGCTGGTGGAGACGAAGAGCGCCTTTGTACAGATTAGCCACCGGCAACAGCCGCAGCTTGTGATTCTCGGCCACAATGGTGCCCTTTTAGGGTTTTGGCCCCAAACCTACGAGCGCCTCTATGAAGAGGGAGGACTGGAAGCGTGGCTTGGGTTTCTTGAGCAGGAAAAGGACTGGCTTCCAACCGTCCTACCGGAAGAGGTCTTCGAGGGGAGCTGGCAATTGACTTTTCTCCCGTGTGGAGCCGCCAGCCAACTGGCGCCTTCTGCCATGCCAACCTCGAGCGAAGTGGAGTACCGCGAGGCTTACGGCGAACTTGCTAACCGGTATGACGCTGACCGTTTTCTTCCCTTTTTTCGCGCGGCAAACTGGCTTGGCTTTCTGGCAAAATATCCTGAAGCCTACCGGATGTATCGGAAAATGCTCCAGCTTCGAAAGCAACTGGACGAGCTGCCAGCCATCGCCCGGAACCGGGCACGAAAAGCCCTCTGGGCAGCGCAAGAGCATTCGGCTTATTGGCACTGCCGCAGTGGTGGAGTCTACGCCAACTATCTTCGCGATGCCGTCTACCAAAGGCTTTTGTCAGTAGAGGAAGAGATTTTTTCTTTCCCGCCAGGCCAAAAAGTCTTCCTTGCCGCAACAACCCTGCCAGGAAGTCCTGCCAAAGAATGGATGTTACGAACCGAGATCTGTTCCGTTTGGGTCCTTCCCTCCTACGGAGGGAGCGTGTGCGAGTTTTCGTTCCTCCCGACACGGTACAACGTAGCCAACACGTTTTGCCGCCGGCAGGAAGCCTATCACAAGGAACTGCCCGAATCGCGGAAAACTCCTCAGGACTGGTATCTTCGATACGTTTTTCAGGATCACTTCATTCCCCCGGGAACCAGCCTGGAGGATTTTCGGGCAGGATCCTTTGTGGAGTTTGGAGATTTTGTGAACCAACCCTACGCGGTCAAAACCTGGGCCCTGGAACCCCAACGGGCCACTCTGGTCCTGGAACGTCATGGGGGACTGTATTGGAGAGAACAACGTCATCCCCTTTCCTGTCAAAAAAGCTACTCGCTCCATCCCCCGGCAAGCCTTCACGTCGAATACCAGCTGACCAATCAAGGAAAGGTACCGATCGAAGTGTGGTTTGCGTGCGAGCTCAACTATACCTGCTTAGCTGCCGATGGCTCGGAACGCCAGCTCGTCGTGGGAGACGATCGCTTCAGTTGCGCCACTGATTTCGAGTGCGCAGAAGCGCGCACTTGGGCGATCCAGGACCAAACTCGCAAGTTTCTGTGGGAATGGGAACTGGGTCACCCAGCGGTTCTGTGGCATTTTGGGGTGTGGACGACCACGCTCACGGAGGGAGAACCAGAACGAAACTATCAAGGCTCGTCTTTTGTAGTGGTATGGCCCTTACGTCTTGACTGTGGCTCTACAGAAAGGTTTTTGCTTGTTTCTCGCATGAAAAAGATCTAAGAACTATTATAGGCTACGTGGAGGGTTCGGTCGGTTGTATCTGTCCTTTGGCTTTAGAGAAAAACGATGAGAAGCTTTTCCTTGGGTTGGTGTCATGTTGTACTGATTGTGTGTCTTGGGCTTGGACTCTACGGTTGCGCGGAGCCCTCCAAGCCCTTTGCGGGTCATACGCCCGCTAAGACGCGCGAAGCCGGCATGCCGGAGCCGGCAACTTCCCCCGTTGCTTCTGCCCCTTCGGAACCGTCTTCCGCTCCTTCTTCCAGTCCATCCTCTTCCCAGCCCTCCACCTCTCCGCCTCCAAGCGAATACAAGCCATGGACAGGGAGTAGCGGCGGGACTGCGGAAAGTTCCACTCCCTCGCCCAGTTCTTCCGGTTCAGCTTCCAGCTCGACAACGGCTACGACCAAGTATCCCAAGGGGATTCCCGTGCCCGGTAAAAAGGGTTTTGTGCGAAGCCCCTATGCCGAGCATGCGGGCTTGGTCGATGTACAGGGGTTTCCTCCTGGAACCGAGGTTAAGTGCCCTTACACAGGAAAAATCTTTATCGTGCCGTGACTCCAGGCCGGGTGAGTCTGGGCCTGGAATACTGGGGTAAGAGGCCGTTGGCGAGCCACCGGTCGTGAGAGGTTTGCAAATGAGGGAGGGAAAACCAGGAATTGCCCGCTGGGCTTTTTGGGCTGGTTTGATCTTGGCCGCTGCAGGTATTGCAGCTTTTCTCTGGTACCGGGGGCAGGGACCAGCCTTGGACCTTTCGCTCTCTGTCCAAGGACTTCCCCCTGCTTCCCAGCCGCAAACGGTTGATCTTGCCAATGGGGCCAAGTTCACGTTGGTCGCCTCTCCTGTGACCAAGAAGATTGGGACAACCATCGTTCGAGAACTCGGATACAATGGTTCTAGCCCTGGACCTTTCCTTCGAGTTCACCAGGGTGACCAGGTAGAGATTACTCTGGTGAACCATTGCGGTCTTCCCACTACCATCCATCATCATGGAGTGCGGGTGGAAAATTCCTTCGATGGAGTTCCAGATGTCACCCAGAAAGCGGTTCCCCCAGGGAAAAGTTTTGTCTATCGGGTTCGTTTCCCGGATCCTGGGATCTACTGGTACCACCCGCACTTCCGGGAGGATTATGCCCAGGAACTAGGTCTTTTTGGAGTTTACCTCGTAGCACCCTCCGAGGCTAACTATTGGCCTCCGGCAAACCGGGAAGTGGTTCTGACGCTCCATGACCTTCTGCTAAAGGACGGCAAAATTCCCGAATATTTGCCCGATCGGGTGAACTTTGCGTTTATGGGCCGGTTTGGAAACACCATCCTGGTCAATGGCCAAACGGATTATAAGCTAGAACTAAAAAAGGGAGAAGTCGTTCGCTTCTACCTGCTGAATGCTTCCAGTGCCCGGCCGTATCGCCTTTTTATTCCGGGAGCCAAAATGAAGCTGGTGGGCGGGGACAATGGGCGTGTGGATCATGAGGTTTTTCTCGATGCGCTGGTCATTGCGCCCAGCGAACGCTGGATCGTGGATGTCTTTTTCCCTCAACCGGGGACGTACAAGCTCACCCACCATGCGGAGGATCCCCTGGTAGGTCCGAGGACATATGAGCTGGCCACTTTCCAAGTCTCCGGCGACGCCGCTTCTCCTTCCTACGAGAAAGAATTCCTTGTGCTGCGGGAAAACCAACCGGAAAAAGCATTGTTTGATCAACTCGTAGCCAAATATCGCGACGCTCGACCCGAAAAAACCCTCCGGCTCACAGTGGATGCTACACCCGCCGCGATCCAAGGGGTTGCGACGGCCGAATCCCCGGAAGCCGCCCAGGCGCGGCAGCAACTTTTCCTAGGGATGCTCACCGCCCTTGTTAAAAAAGGGGCCAAAGTAGAATGGGAAGACCACATGTACCAGGCAAATAAGTCGTCCACTTCCAAGGATGTTCATTGGAAGTTGGTGGATCTTTCCACCGGAGCTTCCGGAGAGGCGATCCAAGGCTGGGATTTTTCCCGGGATGGGTATTTGTTTTTGCGGTTAATTAATGACATCCACTCCCTCCATCCCATGCAACACCCGATTCATATCCACGGGCAACGTTTCCTTGTGCTGGCTACCAATGCGGAGGAAAATAAACTCCGTGTGTGGAAAGACACCGTTCAGGTCGGCGCCGGGGATACGGTCGACCTTCTGGTGGAACTTTCCAACCCCGGCAAGTGGATGGCCCACTGCCACATTCTTGAGCACCTCCACAGCGGGATGTTTCTTGTGTTCCGGGTAAATTAGGAGCCCGGCTTCCTTTTGGGTGATACCCCCTCCAAAAAAGGCAAACACGGGAATTCTCTTTTCTTTTTTCCTGGATTCTCCCAGCGGTCCACCCGGCACGAGAGAAAGCTTTTCGACACCAGATGGGCGAGCCCAAAAGAGACAAGAAACGACGACAGTTCTTTCCCTAAACCAGTGCCTTACTGGCTTGACCAAGCCCGGTAATAGCTTTGAAGGTAATCGAGAAGATGCCATGCATCCTGCCATGGATCACGGCTTCCCAAAAGAACCAGGATAGCCTTCCGCTCACCCTGTCCCCAGACTGCCACGTAGGAATGGCCCGCCGCCGATGTCCAACCCGTTTTCGCCGGGCCCAGACCGGGATAAATCCCAGAAAGACGATTCGTAGAAAACAGAAGCTGAAGCGGCCGGCCCTCAGAATCCCGCAAAACATCCGAGGTCTGTGCGGCCCAGTGCGCCAGGAGCGGAAAACGTAAAAAACGCTCAAAAATGCGTACAAGATCCGAGGCGGTCCCACGGGTATCCGGGGAAAGCCCATGGGGATCGGCAAAATGCGTGCCTTTGCACCCCATTTCTTGAGCGCTTGCATTCATCTCTTGTACAAAACGAGCGACACTCCCACTACAGTACCGGGCAAGGACATTGGCAGCCTCGTTACTGGAAGCAATGACCAGAGCCTTTACCAGTTCCCGCACGGGAATGCGGTCTCCCGGAACCAATCGAACCGTGGGAGCGTAGCTGCCCCCTAAAAAGATCAGATCTTGGCGGTTGACTACCACATCGCCTAAAAGACCCGTCTTTCGCATGACCACAATCGCGGTCATGAGCTTGGAGGTGCTTGCCAGGGGATTGGACTGTTCCGAACTCTTTTCCCAAAGCGCGGTCCGATGCGAAAGATCCCAAAGAACTCCCGATCGCGCGCTGACCTCAGGAGGTTGCGGTGCAGAAAAAGCCTGTCCCCGGGCAACCGAAGGACCGGCCGCTCCAACCCACCCGTACGAGGCTATGCAAACCCATAGGGCGATGCGGAGGACCGATACCGATTTTCCTGTGCTCACCCTAAAAAACCTCGCCGGCACAAAAGCCACCCGACCACGTCGGTCAATCCGACTCATCCAAGGGGGGAGTTTTTCTCTTGGGAGTTGTGCTCGTTTTCTCATGTTGTTGTATCTGGCCCCAAGCAGAGAAAATCGGCTGCCGGCTTACCAAAACCCAAGTGGCCTGCCCTGGTTCATAGAAGACGATTGCTCTCTAGTTAAAGAGAGCTAACGTTTAAACTTCTTAACATTGTAAACTCATTTCTTGGAGGAGAGACTTTTATTCGTTCCCTTGCCTAAAAAAAACGAGCCGTGCACCCATAGGCCTTGACCGACGGATCCCGTTCGAAGCTTTTTTCGATCCTGCCCTAAGGAACCGGCCTCAATGGCCCGGAAAAGGTTACCCACCTTTCCACCGATCCGGCCAATCTTGTTCTCGGCAAGAGAAGAGCCCGCCTCAAAAAGACGCTTGCTTACCAGGGTTTCTTTTTCTCTATTGCTTGTACAAGGCGCAAAGCCGAAAGCCTTTTTCACAGGGACAGGTGGCTGAGTGGTTGAAGGCACTCGACTCGAAATCGAGAGAGGGGGCAACCCCTCCGTGGGTTCGAATCCCACCCTGTCCGCTCTGTCGTCTGGAGAATTAGCCCTGGCAGGAGCAAACGCGGTCCATCGGAAAAGATAGCTCTTTGTTCCTACCTGTAGCCCCTTGGGCTCGAGGATAAAAGTTCCAACCCAAAACGCTCCCTCGCAACCAAAGATTCGGGGCAGCCGAAAAGGAAGCCCGCGTTTTTCGCAAAAAAGGGGCCACGAAAGGCGTATCTTGCCCGGGTGCAGGTAGGGGGGTACGAGGAGTGAGCAAGCTTGGGCGGGCCTCGCCTATGGACCATGGAAAAAGCCCCGCTGGAGGTTGGCCAGACGTTTCCTTTTCGCAAGCTTCCCTGGGGAGGGCAGAGGGATTTATTGGCTATTGTTTTTTTAGCCATTTTCGCGGGCTTGTCTTCCGTTTGATTCCCTTCTAGCGCCCCTTTCGTTTTCCAGAAAAAAACGTCCTACAAAATATCCCCGGTGGGCGCGCTCGGTCCATCGCCTCTCTGCGAAAGGAAAACCGCCGTAGGCTCGTATTCCGTATCGGCTCTATTTTTCCTTACCTTTGAAAGAGAAGTTGAAGCCGCTAGCAAGCGTTTCCTTGGCTCCACTGGCCTTGCAAGAAGCCTTTCACGTTTCCTAGGGGAGACTCACCTCCCATATTCCCTCTTCTTGGCTGGGGGCAATCCAGGAGTTCCGAAGATGGAGTTTAAACTCCCGTACCGTTTGCTCGAAAAGCTCGGGCGTGTAGCGGTAGCTTCGAAAAAGCTCAAGGTTTTTTGTCCCTGCATCTGGAATTGACTCCTGCGTAGCCATCTTACCCACTTTTCCTTTCCAGGTCACCGTAACGGAAATGGCATACAGGATGCCATCTGGAACGAGACTCACTTGGCAATCGTTCACACCGTACTGGAGACCCCATTCGCGCAAGATTTCCGTAAGCCAACGCCTTGTTTCAGAATTGTCGTACTGGGAAAGAACGCTTTCTACGGCCTTTTTGTAATCGGATTGGGTTCTGGAGCCTCCCGGAACGAGGTTTGCGCTTACCCAGGCCCGGTCTTTCTCTCCTAACATCTTTCGAAGGACGGGGAAAAATTCTCTGGGTCGATAATTGGGGAGAAGACCGAAAAGCGTGTATACCGTCGGTTTCGCACCTAACTCCTTCTGAAGACTTTGGGACCAACGGGGTGCCTCCCGAAAATCAGCCAGCAGAGGAAAAAGGCGCTGGAGGGGGGGTAGCCTTCTCGGAACGGTCGCTTCGAGCAGAAGCGGAAGGCTCGCGTCAACAGGAACCCATTCAAGCTCGTTATCGTTTCGATGAAGTTCTTGGAGAACCCACCTTTCCTTGGTTCCGGTCCCAACGCCCAGGCTTACGACCCGCAAAACGGTCCCTTGGTAGCGTTGGGCGATCGCCTGTGCGAGACTCCGGTAAAGACGTAAGACCCGGCGTTGGGCCAAAGGTGCGTGTCGTTGGAAAACCTCTTGCCACAAGGCGGCTTGTGCTCTTGTTTGGTAGTGCAGAGCTGGATCAAACGAGCCTTTTTGAAGCCAGTGGTTGGGTTTTAGCCATTGCTCCCAGTGTTTGACTGACGCACGATCCACGTGCACGCCAA
Source organism: Candidatus Methylacidithermus pantelleriae (assembly GCF_905250085.1). GTDB lineage: Bacteria > Verrucomicrobiota > Verrucomicrobiia > Methylacidiphilales > Methylacidiphilaceae > Methylacidithermus > Methylacidithermus pantelleriae. The sequence continues at coordinate 10,063 of NZ_CAJNOB010000056.1, read as the reverse complement.
GGAAAGAGGGCGGTCTTTTCCTCACAAGGGCTTTCTACTAGAGTGAGGGAAGGGTGGAAACAACCAAAGTAGCTTTGGTCACAGGAGCAGGAACGGGCCTTGGACAGGCGCTGGCGTGCCGGCTCGGAAAAGAGGGTTGGGCGGTTCTCATTCATTACCGAAGAAGCAAGGAGGGGGCACTTTGGGCAGCAGAACGCGTTCGATCGGTTGGGCGCCCGGCTGCAGTTGTTCAAGCAGATCTTTCCAAAAAGAAGGAAGCAGAGTACGTAGCCCAGATGTGTCGAAAGGAATTTGGCCGCTTGGATCTTTTGATCAATAACTCGGGAGTCTATACGCCCAAGCCGACGTTCGAGTTAACCGAAGAAGAGTGGCGTGAAGGTCTTGATTCCACGGTGACCGCCGCTTTCTTTACCAGCTCCTCGTGCTTACCGCTTCTGCGGTCCGCAGGACAGGGGAGGATCATCAATATCGGAGACTCCAGTGCCGAGCGGCTCAGTGCGCGACAATGGGCTTTGAGCTATCATGTTGGAAAAACGGGTCTTCTTCTTTTGACCCGTACCCTAGCTCGCCAGGAGGCTCGCTATGGTGTCACTGTCAACATGGTTTCACCGGGATATCTGGAAAATAGTCTGGACTTGCCCCCTCTGGAGAAAATTCCGGCAGGTCGCTACGGATCTTTCGAGGACATCTGGAGCGTCATTTCCTTTCTTTGTCAACCAAGCGCTAGCTACCTTACCGGCTCGCACATTATTGTAAGCGGGGGGTGGAATCTCCGCTAACAAAGTTCTTCGAAGAGGGAGACGCCGAATGTTCTCGGGAATCGTTCAAGCAACGGGGAAAGTTTGGCAGAAGGAAGTCACCGGGGGAAGTATGCGGTTAGAGATTGACCTTTGCTCATTGGGTTCGCAGATCCGTTCCGGAGAGAGTATGGCAGTCAACGGATGTTGTCTTACGGTTGAGGAGCTCAAAGGAGAACGCGGCCGGTTCTTGCTCCTTGAGGAGACCCAGCGGGCGACCAACCTATCGTCACTAGAGGTAGGCAGTTGCGTGAATCTGGAGCGGGCACTGCGACTCGGAGACCCCGTCGGCGGGCACTGGGTCACAGGCCACGTGGACGGGGTGGGACACATCTTGGCACTAGAGAAAAGAAACGGGGAATTCTGGTTGGAAGTGGAACTTTTGGAGGCATGGAGACCCTATGCGGTTCCCAAGGGGTCGGTGGCGGTTGATGGAATTAGTCTTACGGTGGTTTCCGTAGCCAAGGATCGCTTCTCCATGGCCGTTACACCTTTTACCTATCATCACACCAACCTTTGCACTCGCGTAGCCGGGCAGCCGGTGAACGTCGAGTGGGATCTGATCGCCAAATATCTCTGGCACATGCTAGAATACCGGAGTTGCCAGAACGGTGTGAGTTTCGCGGGGGGCTAGTTCTTATAGCTTCAAGAAGGATCTCTTTCGGAAGGAAAAACAGCCGGCTTGGAGAAAAACGATCATGGTTTTGCGTACCCTTTGGCAGGGCTTCTTGGCAGTGCTCGTACTCTTGGGGTTGGGTATTGCTGGCGCGCTTCGCCTGGTTGCAATTGAATCCTCTAGCCTAGATCGCGCGCAGGCCCTCCATGCAAGAATGGCGGCAGAAGACATCCCGCCCTCCTTGCGAAGACTCTATTTGGACTACTCGCTGGGAGACGATAACCAGAGAATTTGTGCAAGCCTCAAGTTAGGGTTGGCGAGCGCGCGGGAGTCTCGCTACTCTTTGGCTGCGCGTGCCTTAGATGAAGCCATCGTCCGAATCCGGGCTGCCCAATCGGCACAAGCCTCAAGAAAAAAGCCAATGGCCAGTCCGTGGTTCCTGGGAGAACCGTATGAACGGTCCGCTCTGTATCTGTACCGTGCGGTTCTCTACATCCAGCAAGAGAATTTTGCAGCCGCGATAGCAGCAGCGAAAAAATGCCTCGAAGAAGACGGGATAACCACAGAGGATGGCCAGGGTGACTGGGCAAGTGCTGCCTGGGTAGCCTCTTATGCTGCCGGAGTCGCAGGTGACGAAAAGGCCAAAAAACAGGCCATCCGGATATGGAACCGGATCCAAGGTGGATCCACCAAGGGGGCGTTACCGGTAGCAGGAGATAATATTCTCGTACTTGTGGAAACTGGGGAGGGTCCGCACAAGCTCCGGCGGGGGAAAAACGGGGAGATTCTAGTCTTGGCCGAAGGACCGGATCGGGTTCGACGAGTCACGGTGGGTCTTGTTGGACAAAAGCCGCTTGTGATCGGACCGACGGAAGATCTCTATTGGCAGGCGACCACTTGGCGGGGTCAACATGTAGAGGCGTTTCTCAATGGTCAACCGGTAACATCCTCAACTGGCCAGAGCTCCGACAGTTCCGAGGAAGCCTCAGCGGGGGAAAGCGCACCTTCCTTGGCGGACATCCGTTCCTGGAGTAATCTCCCTCATCGGATTTTTCTAGCCTCCTTGCGTTGTCCCGAAGGGACCAGTCGCGTTCGTCTCCAAGGATTGGATGAACAAAACCGAGTGGTTGCCGAAAGTACGTGGCGGGTTCCTATCAGTAGCGATAAACCAAACGGAGTAATCTGGGATTTTTTTCCCTGAGGGTGCCAGTGCTCTCAGCCCGATGACCCCATCGGTCACCCCTTTGCTAGCCGGAGTCCAAAACGGTGCTGCCTCCCATTGGTAATGGCTGAAACGAGGAAAGCCCGCCGCAGAGGCTCCCTTCTGCAATCTTGCCGAGCCTTGCGCCCTGGGTCTGCCAAAGGAGCAAAATCGGCCGTGAACTCATGCATGCTTTCCTTCCCGCTGCCTCCCTGGATTCCGGCAACGGAAGGCCCCGCGTTGTTGAAAAAAGTCGCACAGAAAAGGCTTCCGGGAGTCTTTCCCAAAGAAAGAAAAAAGCTCGGACCGCAAGACTCATTGGGGACACAGGCCAAGCGACGCCATGGCGGTCAGGGAGAGTGCGTCCATTCTCTGCCCCATCCGAGGAATGCCAAACCAAAGGCCCGCCCTTGTGGCGGGCGGGATTTTCCCATCTTGATCCGCGAAAAAAGGATGGAGATATTCTGCGCCGTTTTTTGGCATAAACCTTTTTCCTTGGAAAAAACCGGGAGGGTGTTCAGCTGGAAACCCTCAAAAAAAAGAAACGTCGGAACGTTCGCGCTGGCTAAGGACAGCCCGTGGAGGTGGGGCGACCCCTGTCGGCAACATCACCTCAGGGTTCTCCCCGGAAGCGATATCCCGCCGGGACTACGGAATGGAAAATGGCCACCTCTTCCTCGGGAAAAAAGGTAACGAGCTCCACGGAAAAATGTTTGCCTAGATTTCCCAGGGGTTTTCGATACCCGCTGCTTTTGGGAGAAAAGGCTCCTGGGCTCGATTGCCCGAGAATCCAAAAGAGTTCCTTGGAACAGGAGCACCAGGCATGCTGCCAGAAGCTGGGTGGGGGAATGGGGCGTAGGGGGTTGTGGAAAGGATCCCAGTCAAAGGCATAGAAGGGGTAGTCTTCAATGTAGAACGCAGCCCCCGGATGGCTCCGAGCTAGAAGATGCACATACCTTTTGGATTTTTCTTTTCCCGTGACAAAAACATTTCGCGGGCGTTCCATGGAACGAAGGGCTTCATCGAGAGCTTTGGCCGTCCACTGACGTAGAGGTTGTCTTATAAATAATCCCGCAAGTGCCAAAAGGGACACCAGCGTCGTGATCGCACGCCACTGAGGGGAAAAGATCGCCGTAGCCCAGCGGGCTAACGCCTTTCCGCTTCGCCAACCGGTGAGGGCAGCGATCCCTACCAAGGGATAGCATGCTCCAACCGGCCAGAAATAACGGTCTTCCAGAAGAAAGGGGATTTTTCCCTGCTCCATGTCGTGGCTGGCCAGTTCCGCTAGAGAAAGCGTAAGAAAATTGGCCAGGATTGCCCATAAGCAAGCCTTAAGAAGGCGCCTTTGGGGGGAAGAGGGTGCCAATCGGTCTTTACGCAGGAGAAAAAAAGGCCAGAGAAGCAAAGCTACGGCCAAAAGCCAGAGGAAAAGGCAGCTCGGCCAACCTTGGACAAGCTCGCGGCGCCAGGACCCGGGTAAAAAAAAGAAAAAGGGTTGGGCAGTATTCCCTAGCTCCAAAAGAAGTTCCTTCAGTCGGGACCCAACCTCTCCGAAGCCGCCGATGGTAAGAAAGGGAGCTATCAACCCCCGGTGGTTGGTTTCGGCTATCCTTTGAAAGAATTGCAAAAGAAAAAAAAGGGGGGAAAAGCCGAGCCAAAAACATATCCACCGCCGGATCAAAAACCTGCGGGGACAATCCGTGTCGATAAGAATCCATAGATGGAACCACACCAAAAGAAAAAGTGAAGCATAACGGATCCAGTAAAGGATTCCAACCAGCATTCCAAGGAAGGCGTCTTGGAGAGCTCGAGTAAACGTAGCGTAGGGATATGCCTTGCCGGGAAGGCTTCCGATAAGGAGTACCCACGGAGTTAGCGCCCAAAGGTAAAGGTCGGTGCCTCGCCACCATGGGCTCCACAACCAAGGGATGATCCAAGCAGCCATCCAGGGAAAAGTGGCTCGCTCGTTCGGGTGTTCAGGTGCAGGGAAGAGGAGTCGGGCGATGCGGCCAAACCCGATCCATCCGCCAAGGGTGAGTGCAAAGGAAAGCACGCGTAGTGACGGAAGAATCGGGAGCTTGAGCGTGAGCAGGGCCGCTATCAGAAGGGAATAACCAGGGGGATGGTGAAAATAAGGGCGAGGGAGGGGATCCTGGCAAAGATCCTCGGAGGGAATCGAGAGAAAAGTCGAGGTTAGCCCCAGTCCTGCGACCAATCGATGAGCCACTTCGTGCTGGCAAGCTTCATCCCAGGAAAGGGTCCAAGGGCTAAAGAATTTAACCACTGCCACGATGAGCGCGGAGACAACCCATGGAAAGATTCGGTTGTCAAAGAAGGTTGGACGTTCCATGGACGAAGAGCGGGTTTGTGTTGCGCGATGCTACGGAGAAGAGGGCTAGATTGGGAAGCGCTGGTTTCCGCAAGGTCTTGCAGGTCTTTCGATACTGCGACAGGAGGAATGCCAACCGCTTACAATCCACCTAAGGCTCTGTAAGAAACACGCGGTTGCTCGGCGAAACCTATTGGGTAGGGGATCATTTCCCCCGCCAATGACCCCAAGAGATCGTCCTCGGGGCAGTCCCTCCGTAGCGAAGGAAAACTACGCGTCGTGCCTCCCAGAAAATAAGCCCCATTGTCGGTCGTCCCCCAACCGCCAAGCGTTCTGTGCGAGATGGTTTGATCATCACCGGGGTCGAAATATCCAGTCTCTTTGGGGAAGTGAGATAACAGAGCACCGCGCCGCGAAAGCGCGTATCGTTCTTCTGGCATTCACCAGATAGAGTGCTGGGTAAGATTGCTGGGACCGTGCCGACCGGGAATAGCTCACAAACCGCAACCTGTCGCGAGAACCCCACTGGCTACAGCTTGCTGGAAGGGTCGCCTGAAAGCCTCTATCCTCCATCGGCAGTGGCAGCGGGATCGAAAGCACCGGTGGATGTTTCCACGGCCCAGCAAGCTTCTCCAGTGGCTAATCCCAAAGGAAAAAGACGATACTTTGGATTTCCCAGAAAAATCTCCTCATTTTCGCCTTTCCCCCACCGAAGTTCCAATCCGTGCGTTTTTTCTAGCACACCTAGCTTGGCAAAGGGAGGGCCCGTTCGCGAACGCCACCCAAACTCCTCCACCACCTGGGTGATCCCCTCACCGCCGCTGACCAGCCAGTACCGCGGGCGCAAGCGACGAAGCCATTCCCATGAGAAAAGGCCCGCTGAGCGTTGAACCAAAACCTCCACCCGGCCTTGAGGTGAGAGGAATACAGAGCCCACCCGGGCCTGGCCTGTGTAGGTCGTGTTACTGGCGATGATCGCCGTTTTTCGCAAGGACCGAACCCAAAAATAGCTCTCGGGTTCCGTTTCCGATGGACGAAGCCACCGAATCTCAAAATCCCCCGGTCCTCGAACGACCACGTCGCCATTGGCCGTTCCTGAGAAGGAAACCTTTCCCGGTAGTGGCCAGCGTCCGGCCGGGATGACTCCCGCTTTTTGTGCCGCTTCCCGGGTCGCGTCGAGCTCCCAACACACGGCCTCCCAACGGTTCACTCCAAGACATCGCCGGCAAGGCTCGATCCATTGCAGGTAGCTTGCCATGTCTCCTCGATACCAGATCCAGGCCCGGCCCTGCCAAAGCACGATACAAGACTCGCCACCAGGGAAAGAGGGCACAATCAACCGCACTTTTTCTGAAAGACCGGTGTTGCTCAGGGTGGGAACCGCAAGGATAGCCAAGGGGAAATGCGAAAAAAAACTCACGCCGCTTAACAGGCACCCAAGCAAGCACGCATTCCCCCGGTTGAGAAGGAAACTCACAGCTGGAAAGAACCATCCGAAGGCAACGGAAAGACTGGCAGCCACCATAATGGCTTCCACGACGGGAAGAAGACACAAATTGGCAACCGGGCCTATTAAGCTGATCGCGTGAAAACACACGATCTCCCAGGGCAAAGCACCCATCCAGCTTGCGAGCGTTGTCGCTAACGCACAGGCAAAAATCCGCGCCACACGTCCCCTGGCTGGATCCCAGCCGGCCACCACCCTCGATTGGATCCCCGCATCCTGCCGAAAGGGTTGGATCAGAAGCTTCGTTAAGGGGTCCGCTAGAAGAGCCAGTGCAAGGGTAATGGAGAAGCTTAGCCCCAATCCTGGATCAAAAACTCGGGAAGGCTCCATCGCTACAATGACCCAAAGCGCAACGGCCCAAGCATTGAGGGGATTGTAAGGACGACACCAAAAAGTGGCCAGGGACGCAAAGCTAGTCATGAGAACCGCCCGTTGTACGCTAGAAGACCCGGCGCACAAGGGGACCATGCCCGCCAGCAAAGGGAGAGACACAATTGCCAGCCGGAAACGGGAGACTCCAAGGGTCTGAAACACAAAAAGAAACGTTTGAGAAAAGAGGAGCACGTTTTGTCCACTGACGGCAAACACGTGGTAAAGCCCGGCACGCTGGAATTGCATGGCCAGTTCCGGTTTCAAACCCTGCGTTTCGCCTAAAACCATCGCCACAAGGAGTCTTTGCACCTGGACGTTGTCTTGGAGTCCCCAAGCCAATGTGTGTTCGATCCATTCACGGACCTTCCCCCAAAACCGGAGCCATCGCCAAAAAAGTCCCTCTTGCCAGCCCAGCTTCCGAACGTTTTTCCAGGTTGCCCACATACGATAGGTATAGGAGCTCGGCGAGGGAAACATTGGCTGGGGAACCCAGGGCAAAGAGGAAAGAGTCTTGAAGTTGGGAGACTGGATTCTTCCCTTAAGGAAAAGATCCATTCCAGGTTGAACGAAGAAACCTTCGCCCACCTTTCCCAGGATACGCACTTTTGCAATCCCCCCGCGGGCCGGTACCCAGCCACTTTCCGTCCCAGCAGCAAGGAGTTTTGCAACAAAAGTCTGGGTCTGTTGCCCGCTCGGGTCTTCTTCCACCGAAGGGAGTGACAGCACCCTGACTACCCAAGGAATCGACTCCCAGGAAAAATCCTTTTGGCCCAACCCTTCCATCCATCCGCTCTCATTACGGAGTCGAAATAAAGCTCCATGAGCCATCCCGAGGAGTCCAACGGCAAGAAAAAATCCGCAAAGACCTCGAAGCGACTCACGGGAACACCGGGCCCAAGACCCCACTACTGCCGCGACAGCCACCAGCGGTAAAGCCCAAGGGATGGGGGCTAAGAGGGAGACCGCACAACCAGCCGTAAAGACCAAGGCTGGCCAAAACCAGGGGGCACGAGCTGGCTGGACCACTTCCTTTTGCTCAAGCTGGAGGTCTTCCCTCCTGGGCATCCATGAGTTCAAAGTAGGTGTCCGGGCGTTTTCTCCCGGGTGGGAGCTTCGAACAGGCCGCTTCGAACTTGGCCCGCTTTTCCGGAGTTTCGGGCCGCTTGTGGATCATTCGCTGGTTAAACTCAGCAATCGCGTACTCGCTTGGCCATGCTGGCCCCAGTTCCTTTCGCAATTGCGCCAAAATTTCCTCGTCGGTTTCGTACTGCTGAACGATTTCCTCAAACCGCCTCCCTTCGATGCAGAGAAAATCCAGGAGCATCTTGTCGAACCCGGACGTTAAATACTCATATCCCGGCAGCTTCCCCTGTGGGCAAAAGCGAGCTTTATCAATCAGCCGGGGCAGGTAGACGATTCCTCCTAGCTTAGCAAAAGGGCTCCGCGGGTATTGCTCCGGCTCGGTGCTCGAGGGGAAGCCTGCTTTTCTCCAAGCCTGCCAGCCTCCGGCCAGGGAAAAAACATGGGAATATCCCATTTTTTGAAGACTCCAAGCAGCCAAAGCGGAGCGGAGGCCCGTTCCCGAATAACAGATGATGCAGGTCGATGGGTCTGGCAGGCGCTTCTCAATTTGTTGCTCTAGAAGACCGCGCGGAATATGAAGAGCGCCAGGAACATGACCGCGGAACCACTCGTAGGTTTCGCGAACATCCACAAACACTGCCTTCTTTTCCCTTGCGTAGCGTAGGGCTTCCGCGTTGGTGATCTCGCGGATCTCGTTGCGAACCTCTTCCAAAAGCCGTTGCAAACGATCCCTTTTTCCCATGGCGCGTCAAACCTGCCTGCCAGCCGGGCCAGCGTCAAACCACGGCTTGCCACGATAGCCTTTGATATCACAAATAGTACGAACCATGGTGAAAAAGCTTGTGTATCTGGACTTAGAAACCCAAAGGGGGGCCCAGGAAGTCGGAGGATGGGCCCACAAGCACGCAATGGGAATGTCGGTGGCCGTCACCTATGGTAATCTCACGGGAGAATATCGCATTTATCTCGAAGAAGATATTCCTCAGTTGTTGGATGAGTTGCGTCACGCTGACTGCGTCATCGGGTTCAACATCGTCGACTTCGATCTCAAGATTTTGGAGGCCTATAGCGTTTTTTCCTTGGAAGATCTCCCTTGCCTGGACCTCATGCGCGACGTCGAAAAACGGATCGGTCGCCGGTTAGGATTGGAAGCCCTGGCTCGAGCAACCCTGGGAATCGGAAAAATCGCCCGGGGCACTGATGCGTTGCGGTGGTGGAGGGAAGGGAGACTTTTGGATATCGCGCGCTATTGTTGTTTTGACGTAAAGGCGACGCGGCTCCTTCACGAGTATGGGGTCCGTCACGGAAAGGTCTATTTCCTCAACGACCGCACAGGAGAGAAGGAGGCCATCTCGGTGGATTGGTCGGTTTAAAAACCCAGTCGCTCAACAAAAGGGAGAGCCTTGGGCCGGTTCTCTTTGCCTCGCTTGGCGAGCTACTCATTCCTGTGACTTACCGTTCCTAAAACTACAGAGAACCATTTTCCTGTTAGGGGAAATGCTCCGAGATACCCGCCTGATAGCGCTGCCGAGGGCTTGTGTGGTGGGGCTTCGCAGGTAAAGGTCAGGTAGCACCCAGTCTCGCGTTTTCGAGGAGACCGGCGTGGGAGGCAGTCGATCACCTCCCCGTGTCGGGCGGCTGCCGCTTGTGTCGCTTTGAGTCTCCCCCGAACCCCCGTTCTCGAAACGGCCAAAGGTGCTTCTTCCGATGGCTTGTAGGTAGGGCCAAGGTGAGATGACCGCCGTTGCGGGTGAGCGCGACTGTCTCTTGCACGAATGGTCGTTCGAAGAGTCTCAATCTTTCCGGGCGAGGGTACAAGGCTTAGCCCTTCTGGTAAGAATTTGTGCCCCGACGGCGCGTGCGGTTGACCGCACCGAGCGGAGACGTCTCGGCTGGGTCGACTTCGGTTCAGTCTGACAGCAAAAGAAGCCGACTGGAGCATCGCGGTTGCCTTAGCCTACCCGAAGGGAGAAGGTGAGCCAGTCCGAACGGGGTCCACCGACTCAAAGCTTGAGCCTTCCTCTTTCAAAGATCCAAACGTTTGACCGCAAGGAGCCGGTGTGTCACCCACGAAAAGGCGTCCGTGTTACGGACGTTCGGCAAACACTGGCCAGCCCTTTATCGCTCCTGCACGAAGTGGTAGCTCAAAAGCGCCGAT
>NZ_CAJNOB010000055.1 GCF_905250085.1 Candidatus Methylacidithermus pantelleriae | reverse complement strand
GCTCGACTCCGCCGAGGAAAGATGGGCCGGGCCCGGCAGTTTTTTTGAGGAATCTCTCCCCTCTCAGGGAGAAATCTCGGTTCTGTTGCAACCCTGGTGCCTCATTTTGTTACAAAAGGAGACCTGACATTTATGGCACGGTGCTTATGCATCCATGGGCATTTCTACCAGCCCCCTAGGGAGAATCCTTGGCTAGAGGCGATTGAGCTTCAGGATTCGGCCTATCCTTACCACGATTGGAACGAACGGATCACGGCTCAATGTTACGGCCCTAATACCGCTTCCCGGATCCTCGACGGTGAGGGTCGCATTGCACAGATCGTCAATAACTTCGCCAGGATCAGCTTTAACATTGGCCCAACCCTTCTTGCATGGATGGAGAACGAAGCACCAGACATCTATGAGGCCGTCCTTCAAGCCGACCGTGAAAGTCAAAAAAGGTTCGCGGGACACGGATCGGCAATTGCCCAGGTCTACAACCATATGATTCTGCCCCTGGCGAATCGCCGGGATAAGTACACACAAATTTTCTGGGGTATTCGAGACTTTGAACACCGGTTCAACCGTAAACCCGAGGGAATGTGGCTTCCGGAAACCGCTGTGGACCTCGAATCTCTCGATATTATGGCAGAGCTGGGCATTGCGTTTACGATCCTAGCACCTCACCAGGCCCTGCGCGTACGTCCCGTCGGGACGACGGACTGGACAGAGGTAGCTAACGGTCGGATCGATCCTACCCAAGCGTACAAGCTCGTGCTTCCCTCGGGTCGAAGTATGGCTCTTTTCTTTTATGACGGCCCCATTTCCCGGGCCGTTGCCTTTGAGGGACTCCTCAACCAGGGTGAAGCGTTTGCCCACCGGCTTCTCAGTGGATTCTCGGAGGACGGCCGCCCTCAGCTAGTGCATATCGCAACCGATGGAGAATCCTACGGCCATCACCATCCGCATGGAGACATGGCCCTAGCCTATGCGTTGCATTATATCGAAGCCAACAAGCTGGCGACGCTAACCAACTATGGCGAGTTTCTTGAGAAATACCCTCCAACTTGGGAAGTAGAGATCCTTGAGAATACATCCTGGAGCTGTGCTCATGGAGTTGAGCGGTGGCGTAGTAACTGTGGATGCAACTCCGGAGGTCATCCGGGATGGACCCAGGAATGGCGCGCTCCTTTGCGCGAGGCCATGGACTGGCTTCGGGATAGCATGATTTCCAAGTTCGAAGACAAAGGAAGGGCACTTTTGAAAGACCCATGGACAGCAAGAAACCACTATATTGACGTCATTCTGGACCGCCGCCTGGAAAAGATTGGAGAATTTCTCGCCAAGCACGCCCATCATTCCCCAAGCGAGGAGGAACGAACGACCGTCCTTAAGCTCCTTGAGCTCCAGCGCCATGCGATGCTCATGTACACAAGTTGCGGCTGGTTTTTTGATGAGCTTTCAGGTATTGAGACGGTGCAGGTGATCCAGTATGCGGGCCGTGTGGTGCAGCTGGCCCAAGAGCTTTTTGGGGACAATATTGAGCCGTTGTTTGTCGAGCGTTTGGAGCGAGCCAGAGGCAATATCCCTGCGCATCCCAACGGGCGTGTCATTTATGAAAAATTCGTCAAACCTGCTATGCTCGATTGGAGGAAGCTCGCAGCCCACTTTGCCATGAGCTCCCTCTTTGAGGGGTATGGAGAAGATCCTACCCTCTACTGCTATTCGGTAGAAATCGAGGATTACCAGCGAACCGAGGCTGGCAAAGCAAAAGTCGTTGCAGGGCGAGCGAAGTTTGTTTCCCGCGTCACCCGAGAGTCGAAGATCCTGGCTTTCGCCGCGTTGCACCTTGGCGATCACAACGTAAGTAGCGCCGTTGAAGAATTTTTCGAGGAAGATGTCTATAAAAGGGCGATACAGGGGCTCTTTGACGCGTTCAACCATGGAGAGCTTCCGGAAGTGGTGCGTCTGATGAATGCCTCTTTTGGGCAGTGTCTTTACTCCTTGAAGCATCTCTTTGGCGATGAACAGCGAAGGGTGTTAAAAAAGATTTTGGAATCTTCCCTAGCGGGCGCCGAAGCGCTGTATCGGAAGATTTATGAGGACTATGCGGCGCTGATGCGCTTTCTTGCGGGCCAGGGGATAGCGCGTCCCAAAGCCTTTCAGATTGCTGCAGAGTTTTTCCTCAATGGTGAACTCAAACGCGCGGTGAATAGTGAACGGATGGACGCAGCACGGATCCACCAGCTTCTCCAAGAAGCCGCGGATCTAGAGATAGAACTAGATTCTCCGAGTTTAGGATATCTCGTTGCGCGGACTTTGGAAAAGATGGCGATCCGCGTTAGCTCGACGCCCGAAGACGCCACGCTGGTCGAGGACCTCCTTAACGCCACCAAGCTCGCTAGCTCCTTACCCTTTGAACTAGATCTGTGGAGAACGCAAAACCTTTACGACAAGCTCCTCAAAGACGCCTATCCGCTATTTTACGACCAAGCTCAAAAAGGAGATTCGAACGCACAAGGATGGGTTGCAAACTTCCACGAGCTAGGAAAACACCTCGGGTTTGCTCCAAGCTATATCGACGGCTTCGTCAGAACCAGTGGCGAAGAGCCATGAAAGTTTGGCTCGTGGATTGGAACGCGGCCTGACTAGTAGGACGAAATGAGGCAAAGCATGTGAATACTTTTGCTTTTGGGAGCTAGCCCGGAAAGCTCACCTGCAGAAGCGTCGTGCAGGGGTAAAATCTGCCCAAAAAGAGAAAAAAAAACCATTTTCATCTGGTACACGGGAGCGAACGGGGGTGCCGACAACGAGCAAAAACAAAAGCCCTTCCATGACCGAATCTGGACACGTGACTTTTGCGTTTGCGGCTCATTTTTCGCGACCGGTGGAGGCGGGCTTTATCGGTGCTCGGATGGCGAGCGAACAGGGTGCGATTCCCTTACGGGCAGTGGACCGCAAGATCGGTTTTTTTTGCCGGTAGGAGAGCCCCTTTCAAGATCTATGGAATCCGAAGTGCATTGTACAGCCTCCCCTGCAGGAGATTGTTTCTCAGAGGGTCTTTAGGATTCCGCTGGACTAGGAAGATTCGTAACGACCATGAGCAATTCCCGAGCCAACCGGTAGTGGCTCTATTGAGAGGAAAGGCAGCCTCGAAGAAGGCGGCCGCTGGCAAAAGCATGTTTTAACCGCCTGAAGTTTGTGGAAGAAGCACGTGCTATCACAGGATTGACTACTTGAGCCGACCCGGTTGACCGGCTTCGGGTTGATCTCTCCGTGCAATCCCTTGCCCCCCCACGGCAGAGGGCGGTGTTGGATCTGGATGCGACGCAGATCCCCTCGTACGGACACGAGCCGGAGCGCTGTTTCCATGGTTACTCCGAGTCCTCTTGTTATTTGGCACTCTCCATTTCCGTGGGCGATGAGCTTCTCGGCGTCGGGCTTCGGCCCTTCAACGAGGATGCGTCTCGGCGGGTGCTCTAAGGGGTAGAGCGAATTGCGGGACAACTCTGTAGCTCTTGGGCTGGCATCAGGATTGCGCTGCGTGCCGATTGCGGCTTCTCCCGGGAAGAGATCATGGCCTGGTGTGAACCCAAACAAATCAACTATGTAGGGGGCTTGGTTGGCAGCGAGCGCGTTTGCCGGATGCTCGAGGGCTCCGTGGAGCAAGCCCGTCGCCTACACGAGTCGGATAGTGAGCCGGCTCGCTTCTTTACGGAGTTTGTCGACCGCGCGTTGCGTAGCTCGTTTCGAGGAAGCTCCGGATGATGGCCAAAGCCAGAGTATTGGGAAAAGGCGAGAAAATCCGGGGTTTGTCGTGACGTCTTTTTGCGCTCGTCCTCTCCCCCTCCCAAAAGCTCTACCAGAAGCTCTATTGTGCTCGGGGGAGACATGGAGAAATCGGACTAAAGAACAACTCTCTGTGTTTGCCGAGCGCCTTTTGACGGCACAAATAGCCAGGAGGGAGCTTCGCCTCTAGTTGTCGGCTCTTGGCTTACACCCTGGTCGGAACGCTGCGACGG
>NZ_CAJNOB010000054.1 GCF_905250085.1 Candidatus Methylacidithermus pantelleriae | reverse complement strand
GTTGGATCGGGAAGATCCGGAAGCGTCGAGGACGGACAAACACGTCTTGGCCCGGCTGAATCTTGAGGGTTTCATGGATATCCTGGTCGAGCTCGACGAGGATCCGCTCACCTCCATCCCAGGGGTCAACGTGAACTCGGACCACGGGACCGGCAGGAAGAAGGCGTCGGACGCGCCCCGCGAGGTGAGTGTCCTTACTTGCGTCCAAGGAAAGCTCAACTTCCCTGGGCCGGACATACACCAGGACCGCAGTGCCTGTATCAAGATTCACTTCGGGCATATCGAGCTCAATGGAGCCGATCTGCACCTTGCCTTGGGAAACCCGACCGTGGAAGATATTGACTGAGCCAAGAAAACCACAAACAAAGGGAGAGGCCGGATGATCCCAGACTTCTTTCGGACTGCCCACTTGTTCAATTCGCCCGTTATTGAAAATGGCGACCCGATCTGCGAGCTCGAAGGCTTCCTCCTGGTCATGGGTCACAAAGACGCTTGTTAAACCAATCCGGTCATGGAGTTCCCGAAGCCAGGAGCGTAATTCGACTCGAACTTGAGCGTCGAGAGCCCCAAAAGGTTCGTCCAATAAAAGCACTTGAGGTTCGACCGCCAAGGCCCGTGCCAGCGCAACCCTCTGCCGCTGGCCGCCACTGAGTTCATGGGGATACCGCTGGGCCAATCCTTCCAGTCGGACCAAATGTAAAAGCTCCTCTACTCGAGAAGAGATTTGCTTTTCTGAAAAGCCCATCTTGCGACGGCGCACCCGCAGGCCAAAAGCAATGTTTTCAAAAACAGTCATATGCCGGAAAAGAGCATAATGTTGGAAAACTAGTCCTACACCGCGATCGCGCGGGTGTCTTGCGCTCACATCCTCTCCATTGAAGAGGATCTTTCCCTTGTCCGGTATTTCTAATCCCGCGATGATTCGAAGGAGAGTCGTTTTCCCTGAACCCGAGGGTCCCAAAAGCGTTACAAATTCTCCCGAAGAAATCCGAAGGCTCACGTCATCAAGGGCAATGAAATGTCCAAACCGCTTGCTAATCTCATAGACCTCAATCTGCATGTTGTTACCCTCTTGCGCCAGGACGTCGGAGCTTTCGAATCTCCAATAACTGTGCTGCTATAAGAGTGAAAATGGCTAAAAAAGTAAGAAGGGTGCTGACTGCAAAAGCTGAGGTTGTGCGGTAGCTATTGTAGAGAAGCTCAATATAGAGTGTTAGAGTATTCGTCTGTCCCCGGATATGGCCAGAGACTACGGATACGGCCCCGAATTCTCCCATTGCCCGGGCAGTGCACATGACGACACCGTAAAGAAGGGCCGAGCGCATACTGGGTAGGGTGACCCGCCGAAAAACCTGCCACCCGCTCGCACCCAGGACTACGGCCGCTTCTTCTTCGTCGTGTCCCTGTGCCTGGAGCACGGGAATAAGCTCTCGGGCGACAAAGGGAAAGGTGACAAAGATTGTGGCGAGGATCATACCGGGCGGGGCAAAAACAATTGGGATCCCATGCTTTTGAAGCCAAGGCCCAAACCAGCCGGCTCGCCCGAAAAGAAGGATGAAGACCATGCCGCTAATGACGGGTGAGACGGTGAAGGGAAGGTCGATCAGCGCCGTTAAAAGATTTTTTCCAGGAAATTCGAATTTCCCGATCACCCACGCGGCTAGAAGTCCAAAGAGGGTATTCAGGCAAACGGCTATCCCAGCGATCCAAACCGTGAGGCGAAAGGCTTCCATTGCCTCAGGGTTCCGGATTGCTTCAAAGTAGCGCATCCAACCTTCCCGGAAGGCTTCCGTAAACACAAAAAGAAGCGGTGTTACCAGTACAACTCCCACAATGCCCAATGCCATAGCGATAAGGACCCCTTGGACGACCGGAGGATCAGCCCGAACCGTGCTGTGACGGGATAGCCCACGCATGGAAAACCCCTTCTTACTGAAGCAAAGAAGCGCTCCGTCGTTCCCACCAGCCCAGGACCAGGAGCACGAAAAGCGATACTCCCAGCATCACAACGGCAAGAGCGGAAGCTCCGACATAGTCGTATTCCTCCAGCTTGACCACAATGAGAAAAGGAAGCGTTTCAGTCCGGAAAGGCAGGTTACCGGAAACAAACACCACAGACCCGTACTCTCCAATGCCACGAGCAAAAGCTAACGCCACTCCAGCAATGAGAGCGGGACGCACTTCTGGCCAGATTACCCGCAAAAGAACCTGTAACCGGCTAGCTCCCAGGCTAGCGGCTGCCTCTTCGATTTCTGGATCCAGATTTTCTAGGACAGGCTGGACGCAGCGAACCACAAAGGGAAATCCCACAAAAAGAAGCGCAATGGTGATTCCAAGCGGCGTAAAAGCTCCTTGCACTCCGAGGGCCGCAAGAGGCCGTCCAAGCCACCCAGAGGGAGTCAGGAGACTGGTCCAGGTGATCCCCGCTACGGCCGTCGGAAAAGCAAAAGGTAGGTCGATGATGGCATCGATGAGCCGACGCCCAGGAAAGGAGTAGCGGGTTAGGACCCAAGCAACCAGAAGCCCGAGCAAAGCGTTGGTAGCTGCCGCCAAAAGCGCCGTCCCAAAGCTTACCCGGAAAGCGCTTAGGATTCTCGGTTGGAAAAGGGTGGCCATCATGCGACCAAAGTCAGCGGTGGCGGCCTTAAAGAGAAGGGCTGACAATGGGACGAGCACGATGAGCGTCAGGTAGAGCACGGTGTAGGCCAGGGTTAGCCGGAACCCCGGCAAGACCGTGGGACGTAGGAGTAGCTTTCGGGCTTTCTCGCCTAACCGAGCACGCTTGGCCATGGCGCTACCGGGAGGCCGTATAGATCTGGTCAAAGATCCCGCCGTCAGCAAAGTGTGTGTTGTGGGCCTTTTCCCAACCACCGAAAAGGTCGATCGAGAAAAGCGAGATCTTGGGAAACTTTTGCTGGAACTCGTTTAGAATGGAAGCAAGCCGTGGACGGTACCCGTTTCTCGCAGCGATCCGCTGCGCTTCTTCATCATAAAGGTGTTGCAGATAGGCTTCGGCCACTGCCCGTGTTCCCCGACGATCCACTACGGCATCTACCACAGCTACTTTTGGTTCGGCTAGGATGCTTTGTGGGGGGACCACAATCTCAAATCGATTGGGGAATTCCCGAAGCAAAAGATAGGCTTCATTTTCCCAATTAAGCAGCACATCCCCAACCAACCGTTCCGCAAAGGTCGTTGTCGAACCTCGTGCCCCGGAATCGAGGACCGGCACGTGCCGGTATAATTCTCGGGTGAATTGGCGGGCTTGTTCAGCACTTCCGGTCCGCTGGAGAGCTGAGCCCCAAGCTGCCAGGTAAGCCCAGCGGGCTCCTCCGCTGGTTTTGGGGTTAGGTACAATCACCTGTACGCCGGGTCGTATTAGGTCGGGCCAGTCGTGGATTTTTTTAGGGTTTCCTTTCCGGACGATGAATACAATGGTGGAAGTGTAGGGGCTGCTGCGGTCGGGAAGGCGCGTTTCCCAGTCAGGCTTGATGAGACCGGCCTTGGCAATTTGGTCGATATCGTAGGCAAGGGCAAGGGTGACCACGTCGGCCTGGAGCCCGTCAATGACAGCCCGCGCCTGTTTTCCGGAGCCTCCATGAGAGGTTCGGATGTGGAGAGTTTGGCCGTGTTTTTCTTTCCAGAAACGCTCGAAGTACGCGTTATACTGCTCGAACAATTCTCGTGTAGGATCGTAGGAAACATTAAGAAGCGTAATCTCTTGTCCCGGAACGGCGGCTACGGACGCCGCTACCAGAAGCACGGTGGAGGCAAATCGAGCAAAGATCTTTGGCATAAAACGTCCCTTTCGTTGGATGGGTTTTTTTCTCAGAGGGGTTTTTGCTCTTTTTTACGACAAGCATTCTAGAACCTTGGTTCTGCGAGTAAGGCACGTTTTGACAACCTGACACAGCGACAGACAGTCCCCAGCGAAAAACGCTCCTAAAGAATGAACGAACCGAGGGAAGGAAACAAAGAGAACGGGTAAGAAAAATAACACTACT
>NZ_CAJNOB010000053.1 GCF_905250085.1 Candidatus Methylacidithermus pantelleriae | reverse complement strand
CCCTCTGACGGGTCCGCACCTCCTGTACGTACATGCCTACAATATGGCAAGAACATAATGCTCATAGACATAAAAGTGATTCACATTGTCTTTGCATGGTACGTCCTACAGGATTTTGCATAAGTCCTTCATACGCCGAAAGAATCCTCAAAATGGTGCGGAAGATCGGTTAAGGCCAGAAGCGGGCGAGGTTGCTGACCTTCAAGGATTTTACTCGCGAACACAGTCGCTGCGCTCGGAGCACACACCCGATTGAATGACTCTTCGCCGCCACCCAGTAACGGATACGGGGGCGACCAAGCTATGTGTAGGTAGAAGGGCCATGTCCGTGATGATCTATAAGCTAGCTAGATGCGGTCAGAAGCGACCGGATCCACGTTTATCTGAATCTGCTCTTCGTTCCAAGGTCATCCACGAGCCCATATTCAGACACGGGCCGAAGGGATATCGCAGCTTGCGAGGCAGCAGGGATGCTGTCTAACCCACATCCATGAACGCTCATACACGCCAGGTCGGCGTAACTGTAAACCAAGGGAGACCGGCATGGTGAAGAAGCAAGTGAAGGTCCTCCTCAAGCGTGGATTCCTCGCTGGCTACCGAGTGGTGAGGCGACTGTTTGGTGTTCACATAGTCCCGGTGCATTATTATTGTCCATTGCCCGATCCGATTGAGTTGGAAACTACGCGGAAAACCTGGGCGAGACAATCCGAACTGCGTGGTCTTGAGGTGGATATCGACGATCAGGTGAAGAATTTGCGGGAGATATGCTTGCCGTTCCAAGCGGAGTATACTGGAAACAGCGCATACCGATATGCCGTTGGCCATGCTTTTGGTCCAGGGTTTGGTTACATAGAGGCACAAGCCCTTCATGCTGTAGTCCGCTTTCTGCGGCCGCGGCGGATCATTGAGGTTGGATCCGGGGTGTCTACTTATTGCATCGTTGAGGCAGTCCGTCGGAACAGCGAAGGAAAAATGGGCAACGTGGAAATCACAGCCATCGAACCAAATCCCTCTCCTGCACTGCGAACGATGGAGGGCATCCGGTTGGTTCCTCGAAGAGTACAGGAGATGGCGTTTGGCTTATTCGAAAGTTTGGAGGAGAACGACGTTCTTTTTATCGATTCGTCTCACACGGTGAAACCGGGCGGGGATGTTAACTTTCTTATTTTGGAGGTGTTGCCGAGGCTTGCTTCTGGGGTGGTGGTTCATTTTCACGATATTAACTTTCCTTACGATTATCCAAGGGATATATTAAAGACGTTTTTCCCGGCCTCAGAATCCTCGCTTTTGCAAGCTTTTCTTGCGTTCAATCGCAGGTTCCAAATCATCTTCTGCTTGAGTCTTCTTCACTATGAGCGTCCGCATGTGCTTCGTGAGGTTTTTCCTGAGTATCAACCGCAGAAGGGGCGCGACGGGCTCAGAGAGGACCATGTGCCTGCCTTTTCGATGCCTGCCGGGCACTTCCCATCTTCTATCTGGCTTCGGGTCGGAAAGGCTTTCTAAAGGAGGCGGTAGGAATGCAATTAGGACGGGAGAGCCTAAAGCAGATTGCGGGCTGAGGCGGAGCGGTTTCTTTTCTTTCGCAGGTGGCTAGACTTTCCGCGTTTTCCCTGCAAAGAGCGTATTCCCTGGCGAATCGTTGGCGCGCGTCCATAAAAACGTAGATCGTGCAGTGGGCAGGAAGTGGTCCACAGTCGGTAACTATGGCTCCTGTCGCAAACGCCTGGAGGGGCTGCTGGTGGTCGAGGCCTCTCACGAAAAGGCCCGGAAAGCTGGCGAGTCGGCAAGGAGCCCCTAACGAAAGTAAACGATCGAGCAAAGCCTCGAAATGCAAAATGTGGATGCCGAGCTTGCGGCAGCAGGTGAGGCGCGAAGCCAAGCTAGGAAAGAGAGCAATGTGTGCAGTGGGGAGAGCCACCCTGAGCAATTGGCCAGCGGGTGTGTCCAAAGGACGATGCACGAGCACGGCAGGCCCATTTGGGTGGCGATTCGGGCTAGCGCCAAATGGGCCGACAACTACTCCACGAGGGCTTGGAGTAGCACCAGGAGGGAATCGGGTGGGCTCATGTTACGGCAGAACTCGGACAAAGTCTGAGATAGGGACCTTAGTTGAAGGGAAACGTCGCGCAGGGAGCCAAAGGCATGGGGGAGTACCGAAGGGAGGCTGAAAAAGCTTCTCTAGGCATAATCCTGCCGCAACGTTGCCCGAAAACCCGCATGCCGGAAATTCCGCACGTTGCTGATTCGGTAGGATCGAGCGGCGAGTGGAAATGGGCGACACGGAGTCACCCAGTTACTGCTACACCGAAAAGGGCAGCCCCGGTTAACGACTCCCAAATCGCACTACACCACTCCCGAAGCCTACGATAAGGCGGCAAGTATGGGTAAGCAAGACACAGAATTTGCCCCTGGAGGTAGGCGACGCGACTTCGCCTACCCGGGATAGACGACGGTTCCCAAGCCAGAGAGAATTTGGAACACCTGAGGGTTTGCAGGCGCGTTCTCAGGTCTTTTTCGTTCCGGGAGAAGCAAGACATCAAAACGGATGTATGCTTCAGGGTAGGCACCGGGCTCAGAAACGGCCACGAAGAGTATCGAGTCTCTCTTATAGAAGGAAGGACATTCTACGGATTGCGTAGAGCATGAGTGTAAGTATCTCTTTTCCAAACCAGGTCTTTTCTTTTCCCTTTTTAAAGCTGCAGAGCAAACCCGCAATTGTTAGCCAACAGATGCTTACAATCGGCTAGCTAAGTCATAAGCAAAGCTGATGGCATCGTAGGAGGATCGTACATGACTAGAAGTACCTTGTTCTATCAATGCCTTTGGAGCGTTCGACAAAATATCCATCCTTTAAATGTTGTCCGGAAGGTGGCAGTGGGAAGAGCAATCCTCAGGTTCCTAAACGTACCAATCTTCACGAAGGTTGCTGCTGTGGAGTTTCCTGTGTGTGTGCGCCTTGTAGAACACATGTCGCTCTGGTTTCTTCCGGAAGGGCCGGAGCCGTCCATGTTAGCTTTTTTCCGATCGTTAGCCAGGCTTTCACAGATCCAAAGCTTTTGGGATATCGGTGCGAATATTGGCTTTTATAGTTGGGTGGCATGCCAGCTGTGGCCGAAGGCATATGTTCGGATGTTTGAGCCGGATCAAGATAATGTGCGACTTATTGTGCGAACGATTGAGAAAAACAGATTGAGTAACGTCGTTGTTCGGCCAGTCGCAGTTGGGAGCAAAGACGGACCGCACTGGTTCCTTCGGGATCTTTCGAGTCACCACCAGGGTCGTTTAGTAGAATCACCTCGGGATGGTGCAACGGCCGGGAGTTGTAGTGCGATCCGTAGAATAGAAGTTGTCACGATCGATCGCGAGCGGGAGGATACCAGGCCGCCGGAATTAGTGAAGATTGATGTGGAAGGGGCAGAGGGACTGGTTTTAGAAGGAGGCATAAACACATTGAGAAGGGACGGACCGATTGTGATATGTGAATGCCATAAGGGCAGTGGGAGTGTGCTGGAGGTTTTGGAAAGCATAGGCTACCAAAGGGTGCGGCCGCCTGAGATGAGCGGCGGAAAAGGTCCGGAATATGTGATTGCTCTCCCAGGGCGTCTTCGTGGACTGGCTTTTCCGCTAGTAGAGTCTTGGAGGGAGGAGATGGCGAAACTTTCTACGGGCAAAGAAGGTGGGTTGTGTTTGTCCATGTGAGAGGCGGGAAAGGTGACCGGGAAAAGATGAGGAGTGACAGGTTCTGCCGAGTTGGGGGGGAAAGGGTATGCGGTGGGTTGCGAGGGAAAGGTACGGTAGCGTGATAGGTGCGTGCTAGGAGCGTAAGGGAAAATGGTAGGCAGGAGGAACGGCAGGATGACTACGGAGGGGTACGGCTTGAGGGAGATGGGATCCGTGGGAAAAAGGGGTAAGGGCAAATGGGGATGCCTTTTGCTGCGGTGAGGCCCGTTGCACAAGGGGTGGGTCGAAGGTTGTAAGCAGTGGATATGGCGTGGGAAGGGTGATCGCAAGGAGAGATGGTTTGGATTGGGAAAGTTGGAAATTCCAAGGGCATGGATTCCTGTTTGGAGGGTTGGCCGTAAGTTATCGATAGACAAGTCCCGAAAGTTGCAATTAGGGCTACAATGCTGAGCTCAG
>NZ_CAJNOB010000052.1 GCF_905250085.1 Candidatus Methylacidithermus pantelleriae | reverse complement strand
CCAGTGCTTCGAGGGTTTGGTTCCCAGGTAGCTTTGACCCGTGATGGGCTTGTACCAAAGACCCAAGGTGTTACCGAGAAACTCGAAGCTCTCGTTCCGGTACCTGGGCCTAGCGGGGTCTTTTGCCCCCTTCACAGTAAACCCGATCCGCTTCACCATCTTTTTCCCTTTGCTTGTGGGCTTCCTACGCATGATGCCGAGAAAGGATTCCATAGTCTTCGGCGCGCGATACTATGGGGCTGCCCATCCTCGCCTTTTCTACGGCAGGATGAACTGTCTCGATAGAGAGATGGGCCAAAAGACGAAAGATAAGAACTCCTGGTGGTGTCCCACGCCTTCGATCCTTGGTCTCGGCCGTCCGCCGCTTCCTTTTCCTGATCGTCTTGCTCCTCGACCGAGATTTCCAGGCAGGCTTTTGAGGGCCGCCAGCATGGCTCCGTCGGATATCGTCCCGGCAAGGCTCTTCATCAACACAGCATGAGGAATGCCGTCGAAGAACTCAGTAAGGTCAGCATCGATGACCACAGTATACCCCCGTTGAGAAGAGCGCGTACTATTCTTGCCCCATCCAAGGCACTTCGCCCTTCTCAATAGGGATACTCTTCTTCCGGTATACCCATTTCAAAGATCGGGCTAGAGTATAAGAACGGCCGCCATCTGGACCATCCGATCTCCTAGGATGGCCGTCTTTTGCGGCCTCCGCTTTCCCACCAGTTTCGCGCATCCACACCCGCCGTATCGCTTCCGTTCTGCCCATCGACCCAACCACCCCTCCCACCCTTTCCTCCTCGATCCTCTCAAACGTCAGTCCATCGACTCCTGCCACTCCACCCTTTCCTCCGGCAGAGCTTCTACGCATAGGCCAATACGTCCTTGCGGGAGAGTTTGTCGTACGAGAAATAGAAGCGGTAGGTCGGATCTGCGTTAGCTTTCGCCTACAACGCCATCGGGAGTTACCGAACGCGGTTGGGAGGTTCTCGGGCTCAATCGCCTATCTCTGTCAGCCCTCTCCTTCCGACATTTGCCTCCAGAACTCTTGGGCTCCTTTCCTCCATGGAGACTTTCTCGGAGTGCTCTACCACTATGGACCTATCCGAATCCGATCTCGTCCCACTGTCTCCCTTCACGAGGGCAGGGTCGGCCCGTTCGGCGCTTACCCAAACTCCCGCCAGATGGGCCTCCCATGTTGATCCATCGTCCTTTGCACCCATACCCTCGCCCAGTACCTCAGTGACTCTCGCCAGTGCACACATACCTCTCCTTCCTAAGGAGACTTCGGCCGTCGCTTTTTTAGCGAAAAAGCTCGCACCCCCGCCTCGGTAGTTTCCAGGGCTTAGCTAGAGCGTTCTCCTGCGTTAGGCCCCGCCTTGCCGATTCACCCGCTTTCCGAGCCTTTTGGGTTAAGAGCCTTCGACACCAGCGTTACCACGATCAGCTGCTCCGGGCGTTTCCGGCTGCAGCCACAGTTGCCGGGTGGCGATACCTTCCTCCCCATTGGACGATCTACCTTTTCACGACGCACGCCACCGGATCGCTCCGCAACTGCTCATAGCGGTTACGATCTTCCTAGCCCAACGCAATCCCAAAAATCCGCTGACTAAGCCTCTTTCCACCCTTTTTGCCAGCGTTTTTCGCCCCTCTACGCCACTCATCCTGTTGAGATTTCCAGACTAGCCTCCCACCCATGCACTAGCGTTCCCGATCCGGCCATCAAAAACACCGGAGGTTCGCATCTCCTTCGATGCAGCTCTGGTGCTGTTCTCTAATCCCGAGCTTTCTCAGGGTCCATCTCACGGGAACCCCCGGAACGCAAAAGATAAAATTCAATACTATCCACCAAGGCTAGCCACGAAGCCTCTACAATGTTGGTGGAGGCAGCCACAGTCGTCCAGCGCGCCGTCCCGTCGCTTGATTCGACCAAGACTCGAATCGACGCTTCCGTACCTCGAGAGGGATCCACAATCCGAACCTTGTAATCGGTCAGCCGAATCCGTTCGATTTGCGGATAGGCCTCTTGCAAGGCTGCGCGCAAGGCGTTGTCGAGTGCGTGAACCGGACCATCCCCCTCAGCCACGGTGTACCGTCGCTTTCCTTGCACCTCGATTTTGACCGTAGCCTCACAGACCTCGTAGGCCCGAACGGGAAGGGAGCGAATCGAGACATGATACTCAAGGAGACGAAAGAACGGCTGGTAATTGCCCAGGACCCTCCGCATCAAAAGTTCCAGGGACGCTTCTGCTGCTTCAAATTCATAACCCCTCGCCTCAAGCCGCTTGATTTCCTCAAGAATCCTCTTTGTCTTCGGTGAGCGGTCTTCCATTTCCAATCCCAGTTCCTTGGCTTTCCACGCAATATTGGCCCGGCCGGAAAGCTCTCCGACCAAAATTCTCCTGCGATTCCCCACCGCTTCCGGGTTAATATGCTCGTAACTTCTCAAAAGTTTCCGGAGGGCGTTGACATGAGTTCCTCCTTTGTGGGCGAAGGCACAGGACCCGACAAAGGGAGCCCGTGGATTAGGTCTTTGATTGGCCACCTCATCCACAAAGAGCGAAAGTTCCCGCAGCGTGGCCAGTCGCTCTGGATCGATGACTTTCTTACCCATCTTTAGCTGCAAGTTGGCGATCACGGAAATGAGGTTACAGTTTCCCGTCCGCTCTCCATACCCATTTATCGTTCCCTGAATCTGGGTAGCCCCGGCTTCCACGGCCGCCAGGGCGTTGGCAACCGCAAGCTCCCCGTCATTATGCGTATGGATGCCTAAAGGAACACGGATTACCTTTGCCACCTCCCTAGTTACCCGACCGACTTCCGTTGGGAGGGAACCTCCATTGGTGTCACAAAGTACGATCCAATCAGCACCGGCCTCGGCAGCTACACGCAGGGTTTCCAGGGCATAAGCCGGTTCCTCCTTATATCCATCGAAAAAGTGCTCCGCGTCATAGATGACTTCCCTCTGGTGGCTTTTGAGATACGCAATAGAGGAGGCGATCATTTGGAGGTTGCGCTCAGGCGTCGTCCGCAGCACCTCGCGGACATGGGATAGCGAGCTCTTTCCGAAGATTGCCACCGCAGGTGTTGCCGCTTCCAGCAAAGCCGCCAGCTGCGCATCCTTGGCTGGCTCTTCCACCTCCGGCCGGCAGGTGCTCCCGAAAGCTACCACTTTGGCCGTGCGCCAAGGAATTTTCTGCGCTTCCCAAAAAAATTGACTGTCCTTGGGATTGGAACTTGGCCAACCGCCTTCAATGTAGGAAATGCCAAATTCATCAAGCTTCCGAGCAATTCGGATCTTATCTCCGACAGAAAAATGGATTCCTTCTGCTTGGGCGCCATCCCGCAGGGTGGTGTCGTAGATAAAAATCTGCTCAATGGTTCTGTCTTCCACTTTCATTTCGCATCCTTTGCACCGGGCCAGACCCCACGACACGGCCCCCCTTGCCAAAAGAACTTGGATCCTTTCCTTTTATCCGTGGGCCTTGCGTCTGGACAAAGGCCGCAATATCGACAAGCTTAGCAAAGCTATGCAGATCCACGTTAGCCAGCAAAATGTTCGTTTAACCAGTGCCTTGCACGCCTACATCGCCAAAAAGCTGCAGAAGTTGGAGCGACATATGCCTGAGGTTATCGGTGCCCACGTGGCCATCATCCACGATCCCCTCCAAACCAACAAGCGCGCCTACGCCGTAAAAGTACATTTGGCCGTACCGGGCAGAGACCTCCACGCAGAGGAACATGGGCATGATCTTTATGAAACGATCGATCTTCTAATGGAGACCCTTGAGAAGCAGGCTCTTAAAAGAAAAACCGAATTAACCAAACGGAACCGTCGTGTGGCACGCCAAGCCAAGGATACACTCAAAACCGGAACTACTTCCCAGTGAAGAGCCCTTTGTGTTTGGCCTCAAGCTCCCCCCGCCGGCAACAATTATTACGCCAGCTTGGTGTACCGTTCTACTCCAAACCGCCCACCTTTAGCGAGCTGAGCCCCGAACAAGTCACCTGCCTTTCCCCACGGGAACTTGCCTTGCGTAACGCCATGGGTAAAGCCTTTTCGGTGTGGAATCCCGGTTCTGACCCCTGGGTGCTTGCTGCCGATACCCTTGTCGTATTGGGAGCCGTTTGCTTGGGTAAACCGAAGGATCTTACGGAAGCTCGCACAATGCTAGAACTTCTGTCGGGCAAAACCCATCATGTTCTGACCGCTCTCGTTTTGGTAACCCCCAGCCGCCAGATCCGATCACTGATATGCGCAACAGAAGTGGAATTTCGGCGTTTAACGCCCCCTTTGATTGAAAGCTATCTTCAAGAGGTTCCCGTGCTGGATAAGGCCGGAGCCTACGCAGCGCAGGAAAAGGCAGAGTGGTTAATTAAGGAAGTTCGAGGCTCCTATACCAACGTGCTTGGCTTTCCCATCGAGGAGGTAGCTTGTCTCCTGGCGAAAGGGAACCCCTAGCTTGCCTTCGTGAAGTTTTTGACCCTTGTCGTGGTAAGTCAAGGACTTATGAAAAAGCGTGTAGGGTCGATATGGCGATAGGCTATGAATAAGTCGTTAGGCACATGGCAGATTTTAAGTTGTAGGCATGTATGTCCAGGAGGTGCGCACCGATCCCAACGGGAAGGTGTAGCGGCAGGTGTGCGGGG
>NZ_CAJNOB010000051.1 GCF_905250085.1 Candidatus Methylacidithermus pantelleriae | reverse complement strand
TCGCATGGTGACTTTGCGGCGCTTGTCGTTGCCACAGTCAACATACGGACGGCGTGAATCGCCTGCATTGGATGCCACGTTGCGCCGTGGAAAAGGCGGGCTCGGCGGCTTTGATGCTCCTCGCAAAAAACCGGTCAAGTAGGAACGCCAAGGCGTGAGCCAACACGTGCGCTACCGACCTAGTTGGGATGGTGGTCCCAGATGGGACGGAGTTCCAGCACCGTGCTTCGCTTGAGGAAAACTCTCTCAAATGAGAACGGGCTTTTGTTAGCACGGACTGTGAAAGGTCTTTTCCCTGTCTCAGAGTAAGGTGCTTGCGCTCCAGAAGCTTTTCGGTCTCTACCGGCCACAGGCAATACTTGAGGGCTGTCGTTGCAGGAGACCTCTGGGAGAGAAGCGATGTCCCCGATAGAGGCAAAGGATGCGCCTGAAAGCTGTTCCAAGTTCTTTGCGGGTTTATTAGTTCTCTTTTTTCCATGTGCTTGGAGGTTTTTAGGAGAGCCTTTTTAACCCCGGTCCTTTTCCTCTGGAGAAGAAAACTCTCAACGACCACTTTGGGCCTTGGGGATAGGCTCCAAGACATCCGGGGTTCTTTTTGTTACCGCAAGCTGGCCACAGACCCATGCGCCTGGTGCTACACGATGCCCACTCTGGTCATGACAATCCCGAAAGGTTGTGGCGATTACCCGTCGTTTGCCCCGGTTGTGACGCTATTGGCCGCAACCGCCGGGGAAATGTTCCTTGGAAATACAACACAACCGAGAGTTATAAGATGTTCTATGATTAAGAGAGAAAAGATCTCGAATCCGGGGAAAGGGCCCTTGCTGGGATTGGTTATTTTGGTTCCACGAGTCCATGCAAGGCCCTAAACCACTGCCAAAGAACCGCCAGAGAACCGCACAAGGCGGCCATTGACTTTCCAGGCCGGAGGGTCGGGTCTGCGTCTGTCCCCAAGTGAGACGTTGGCTGTGTCTACTCATTCGGTTAAACCAAACTTGCTCCCGGGCACAAGGCCTGTGAGTGACAAAGATAAAACGGGATTCGGCGCGTGGAAACGCTTTGTGCCTCGCCTTTGTTCGCTCTTTCAAACCGAGCGCCGCTACCGTAGCTGGCAAGTAGCCATCCGTTTTCAAAACGATCGACTATTTTTTCAAAGTTCTGTTTGCATACCGGTAAGTCCTAGGCGAGCAACTTCTCAAGCCCTTCCTAGCTTAACTTTGACACTGTTTGAAGGTAAGGCACTGTAGCCGGGCGAGTTAATGGTTTCGTCCTGCCTACGTGATCCACTGGGGGCCTGTGAGAAAAAATAGGAAGCGGGCCCGGTATTCGGAGTAGCTCGTTTCCTTCTTTGGGCATTTCGCAAAGCATTCGGCAATTGAAAATTTGCCTTCGGACAAAAGCCGCGCTACGCGGATGGCTTAAAGGTGACGAAGCGTTTGGGGGATGTGTTCCCTGGAAGCCTTTCGAGATCCATTGGGCTCGCAGGCGAGCGGTGAGCCCCTAGGCCAGGAAAAAGATCCCGATGGGATTGCGGACTCGGGTCCCCGCCCGCGAGTGATACACGGGACGCACTTCCAGCGAGCCTTTGAGATGGCGATAGCCCGATTCAAACGTCGGCAAGTCGCTTAGAATGAGTGACGACCTCGCAGGGGGCAGCTTCCGGCGGGGAGAGATCGGGCTGCACGAGATACCGTCCATCGATCGCTTCCTCTTCTGGGATCCGCTTCTCTCTTTACGTTTCCACCAGAAGCGGCCGCGAGGGTCGACCCCGTACTCCAAAGGATTTATGCGCTTGGAGGCAAGAGAGCGCCCGACCGACCCGGCACCCCAGTTTGAGCGGATCCGCGTTTTGCCCGATCGTTTTGGGAATCTCGGCGAACACCTCCTTGGCACAAGCCACCCGGCTTTCCCGCTGGGCCCGATTGCTCATGGCCTAGGCCATTTTTTTGCGGCAATTACATATCGACGCTGATTGCCTTCCACCTCCATCACTTGACTCCGGTCGGTAAGCCGAGGCTGCCGATCTTTTGGGAAAATCACGAGAATCGCTCTTGGAGCTTGGCCTCTCTTAGCTCAAGTGACCTACCGAAGCCCCTCTCCTTGGAGCGCTTCCAAGTTCCTGGGGCTTTTTCCTTCCTCCATGAAAAACAGAGGTTCTTTCTTGGATCCCCAACCGTCCTTGGAGTGTCAGGAGGAACCCCACAAGAGTTTTGGAATCCGCCCGGTTTCCCCACAAAACCTCCCCATGGATCGGAACCCCTTGAGCATGGGTCGCAATCCAGAAGAAGCACTTGGCGCCGATCGCCTCACTGATCCCGGCTGTGTCCATAAATAACGGCCTAGTCCCTCCGGCCCTACCCCCTCAAAGGACACACGGGATCAATCAGAAAGCACAAGACTCGTTCCCCGCAGGGGCGTCCGCGCGATAGAGCTTCTTTTTTCCACCCACTTCCAAACCCCGTTTCACCCATCCATCGCCCGGCACAGCTCATCTTCCTCCGAGCCCTTTTCTCCCACCCCGCACAGCACCACTAAAACCGTCGCGCTTGCTTTCTCCCGCAACGCACACTTGGAAAGAGGGAAAAAAATCCGCCCAAAAAGAGATCGCTTTACTCAACCGCCGCTTCCGCTCCGATCTCGCCCCTGCAAGCACTTCCTCTAGACCCCACCTTCTCGCGACACCTCTTCCCATACCACCAACCCCCACCATCGAAGGCCTGCCCCACTTGTAAGCCCTCCAGGGGAATAAGCTTCTGCCCTTTTTCAGCTTGCGCGAAGAATCTCTGGCGTTTCGACCGGCAGCCGGCTCCCATTGGCCCAATTCCCTCTCTTCACCTTTTTCCCCACCCGGTAGGACTCCCGAACCCCCGCCTGCCGGTACACCTTCCCGTTGCGATCGATACGGGCCTCCTGGACATATATGCCTACAACCTGCAACACCTGCCATTTTTCTAGCAAAAATAGTTACCCACAACCTATTCATATATCGACCCTACATGCTTTTCCAGAAGTCCTTGACGTGCAACTACAAAGGTCAAAAAAACCTGAGGAAGTTAAGCTAGGTAAACAGCCAAAAGATCCTTGTGGCCCGGGGTTGTCGTTCCAGCGGCTTGTCTTGGCTTTTCTGGCGGTGGTTTCCAGTTAAGCGGAGCCACTTCGCCACTCTCCTGTGAATCGCGTGCGAGCGGAAGGTGCGCTGAAACACAGTCTACCGTTATCCTCTTGCTTCCAAACAAGCCATTAGAAACCGGGTGTCCTCCAAAGAGAGCCTTCATGATGGCTCACTACATTCTCTCGGAATTTCATTTGTGAGCTGTCGAACCGTTATCAAGTTCGCTAAGTTTCACCAAACCTCGGCGGGTATTTTGTCACAAAGTTAGAAAGCACAATTTGGCGTTTCCTTAACGGACACATCATGCATTCTTGTGGGTTCACAACAGTCGATGCTGCACGGCAAGTGCTGCGGCTTGACTGCGAGTCGAAGCGTCCAGTTTGGCAAGGATGTTTTTGATGTGAAACTTGATAGTCGATTCGCTGACCCCAAGGATCCGGGAGATCTCCCAGTTGGTTTTCCCTTCTTTGACCCAGTGGAGTACTTCCCGTTCCCGAAGAGAAAGGCGGTACGGGGTGGTCGGAGTGGAATGCAAAGCCACGTGGAGAAGTGCCGCATGAAGGTGCGGTCTAAGAACGTCCACTACCAAAAGGTGCCGAGAATTTTCTCCCAAGTTGCACCCCACGAACGAAAATAAGGTGCCCAAACCATGGGCAGGCTCCTGAGCTCCTGTTGTAATCCCTTCGGTTAAGCCAAAGGCCGAAGCGTCGGCAAGAAAATCTCCTAGCTGGGGATCGCTACAGCTTTGGAATGTCTGAGACCAGAGCTGCGTTTGAAAGGTGAGTAGATGGAATCGAAGGACTGGATCGAGCTGGGCGTAGTTTCGATGGAAGTAGAGGGATAGCCATTCCATGGGAAAATCCAAAGCCAGGATCTTGGTTGGGCCTAAAAAGGCCGGTGGATAACGTATCGGCCCGACCACCGCCAGCGCCTTTTCGAAGGGAATCAAGTGCTTCATGTAAGACAAAAGACAAGAGAATTCTTGGTCTGTACGCACCGAGGCACAAAGGTGCGCGACCCTGAGAACCTCCGCCAAGTCCCTCTTTCCTGTAACTCGGGCAAGGGAGTGGATGCTTTCACATCGATCGAGTTCGCGCTGGGTCTCTGTAGCTACAATGGCCGAACCCAGTGCTTCTTTCCATCGTGCTGAGGCTTGATCGTCCACGGAAAGACGTTCTTTAAGAGCCGCTAGAGCGATCCTGTCTTGGTTCCATCGACCATGGCGAGCGACCGAGGTCATGCGCGTCAAGGCTGCTTGGCTGGCCCTCTAGACTGGGGGGCCCATTCCATCAAGATAGCAGTTTGCGTTCCGCCTCAATACCTTTTTCGCCAGTCTTTCGGATGCTCTTTGTTAAGTTTTCTTAGTTTTGTCGAATCCAGCACTTCGAATCAATCTTTAAACTTTCATAAACGAGCGAAGCCCCAGCTTTTCGCTAGCTTCCCGCCGGTCCCTCCGGGCAATCGCACGCGGTTCTTCTTGTTTGGCCTTCGGTTTTCTCCGTCCCCTTACACTGGCCAGCTGACAGAAGCCGGTCTATCCCGCCGCAGGGGTTGCCACGGGTGATCCTCT
This sequence comes from Candidatus Methylacidithermus pantelleriae, assembly GCF_905250085.1. GTDB lineage: Bacteria > Verrucomicrobiota > Verrucomicrobiia > Methylacidiphilales > Methylacidiphilaceae > Methylacidithermus > Methylacidithermus pantelleriae. The sequence continues at coordinate 69 of NZ_CAJNOB010000051.1, read as the reverse complement.
TTTCCGTCAAGGGTCCCAAGGAGCGCCTGCAGTCGGCGCGAACTCCTTTGCAAACCTTTCCAAAACACA
>NZ_CAJNOB010000050.1 GCF_905250085.1 Candidatus Methylacidithermus pantelleriae | reverse complement strand
GGAAAGTCCTTTTGCAATGTTGAGTATAGCCCGGGAAAATCCTTTTGGAATGCTGAGGCGAACGAGGAAGCCCCTTGCAATATTGAGGTGAGATTGGAAATGAGATTGGGAAACTGCTGATTCAATGCTGACAGCGCAGGATTACTTTGCAATGCTGAGAGGAACGAGGGAAGCTGTTGCAATAGTGAGTTTAGATTGGAAATGAGATTGGGAAACTGCTTATTCAATGCTGAGATGAAGCCTTGAACACCCCCTTGTTGCAATGCCGACATTAGGCTGGGAAGATCCTGTTGAAATGCTGAGAGGAACGAGGGAATCCCCTGCAATATTGAGATTAGATTGGGAAACTGCTGTTGCACTAATGACATTAGCTGAGGATTACTTTGCAATGCTGAGTAGAACGAGGAAGCCGATTGCAATATTGAGGTTAGGTTGGGAATGAAATTGGGAAAATCCTGTTGAAATGCTGAGGTGAACGCACTGCCCCCGGGAACCCCCTGCAATCCTGAGATGAACTGGTTGAGCCCGGGAGGCCCCGTTTGCTGCGACTGCCCGGTAAGCCCCATTTGCTGCAACTGTCCCGCAAGGAATTGCTGAATATCAATCGAATAAGGACCCCGTAACCATTGACTCAAGAAGTCACCGAGCTCATCCATGCCCCGCGCCCTGTCCTGAAGATTAGGAGGAATGGTGAACTGCGGCGGAGAAAGACTCGAAAGTTCTTGCATCAACGCCATGGCTTACCTCGGTGGTATGGTGAAAGGTGGAGGAGTTAATGGAGTAGGCGCGCCGCCCGTTGGAGGAGTGGGTCCAGCGGGAGAAGGTGGAGTAGGTGCAGTACCAAGCCCGACTTCCCTTGCTCCAGAAGGGCCTGTAACCAGACGCATAAGTTCCGAAGGCATAAGGTCGCTTTGCTTTCCTGCGGCCGATAAAGATTTAATCGAATTGAGCGCGCGCAAGACCTTTTGTCCGACAGGACTCCCAGACCCCGAAAGCACCATAGCTCTCTCGAGTGCGGCCCTGGCTAGCTGTATGTAGACCATAGATAGATCCGTGGGTCCAGCCTGTGGCCCAGGAGTACCCACCGGACTTGCTACCGGAGAAGGATTCGGAGTTGGGGAAAGAATATTGTCAGGCATAAGGAATGGAGCGGGAGGCAGAAATGGAATCCGCCTCCCGCTTTAGGGAGGCAATTCACTTACGGCCTTTTCGCCGGCCACCCCTGTGCTTTTTGTAGACCGCAAAACGATCGTCAAACACCTTTTCTCACCTCCTTCCCTTAGCTCGGCCTCCAAGAATCATCTGAAGAATAGCGGCTTGCTCCTTCTTCTTTTGAATCTCTGGTTGCCTCGCTTTGATTAAGCTGTAGAGCTTCGGCCGTAAATAGTCAACCAATGTTTCATCGTCAATGATGCCAAGCTTGTAGAGGAGAAGCCCCATCTGCATCGAATCTTCGACGAAGACAGGCGAATGGCTATGCCCATCGATCTTGACTTTGACGTTGTCCGATAGCTGAGCAAAGACCGCGTGATTCCCTGCTCTGGTGAAGATGCGTCTGTTGGAATGCGCTTTGAGCCAATGGAGAAGCAGTTGCCCGCCTCTTTCAAGTCCGGTCTCAATTCGTAAGGCAATATCCTTCATGGGAGCGGAGGCAGCACGGATCATTTGGTAGTACTGGTCGCTTGAACGAGCCCCTCTCTCTCCTTCTCCCATAAGCACAGGAGCAAGCATTGCCATATCCGCAAAGGCTTGTTCCACCATCTTAAACCCCTCTATGACCGTCTGAGGGATCTGTGGGTAGATCGGTACGGCATCCTCGTGCGGTTGAGTAAATTGAATGAACCCCTGAGCGTGATGGAAAGCGTCGGCCATTTGCCTTGTGACTTCGCGAGGGCTTTTGATGACCAAGGAGGGGTCAAGAGACTTTTCAAATGCCTTGTCAAAGCTTGCCAGTCTTGTGTTGTACCATCGCTGTACCGGAGCAAGATACCCAACAAAAGAAAATCCCCAAAAGTAGGAATTGGCTTCGAAGGGTCGTAAGATAAAGAAAGGAATCTCTCCGGGGACGAATGGGTTAGGACGTTCCGGATTCCCTCCAAGATCTTTGTCAAACGAGTCGTAGATGAGGACGCCGTTAGGGAGAAGGTGGAAAACTCGGTAGTCGGAGAGTACGTCATCCCATACCCAGAGGATTTCGATTGGGATGACCGGAGCTTTTACGATGGCGTTGTACAGCATATCGGGTGCATTCGGAATAGGAACGCTATCGTATGGTTTTCCAGCAAGTTGCTGGACGTTGCTTGCCGCTCGAGAAAAGCTCCAATCAGGATAAGGAGACCCTGCAATAATCTTTTCATCACCAACCGAAACACCTCCTTTCTCGTCCCCCATTGGCGCCCATTCCGAAGAGAGAGTCTCAATAAGCCTCCGGACCGATTCATTGAAAATGCCAATAGCTTTCGTCCATCGTATAAGCTCGTGCTTGGAGATGTAGCTTCGAAGGGCCACCGCTTCTTGCCTATCAAGTTCTTCGATATCCTCCCGGTACACTCCGAACATTTCGGTTGGGATACGAAAAAGTTCGCATCGTTCCTTGTAGCTTGACCATTGGAAGACGCCGCAGCCGTTGATAAATCCATCCCGAATGCCTTCGCTAATGGCAGACCTTCCGCCAAGTTCATCCCACTCGTCATTGAAAACGTCGATAGCCGATTCCAGGACGGCGTTATCGAATGTTGCCTCTTCTGATTTGGGAGAATCGATCCACCATCGTATCCCTTCGGTGGAGTAGACGATGGAGATCATTCGGTCTACGATCGGTTTGATTCGGTTAACGACGCAGGAATCCCCTCCGCCGTAGTACCAATCTCGATTACTTCGGTAGAAGCTAGAGCGTGACTGCGCCGTAAGGAAGCAGTAGTGCAGGATCTCTTGAACCTGATCTTTGAGATTCCGTTCCTTGATGATCATGGGATGTTGGCTCTCACTCGTACTTTAAACTCTGGCCGAATGTGTTCCGGTTCTGGACAAATCGTGTTCGGTGCGGGCCCCTCATCCTTATCGTACGTGATTTTCCCGGTCACAGGCTTGATCATGGAATTCCTGATCGATTCATCAAACCTGTCACCTACGGCAATCTGGTTCCATTTCCCAGCAAACTGAAGCGGCCGTCCGAGTCTACCGGCCCAGGAGATCTTCGGCTTCTCCCCAGGTTCCCGAGAATAATTGAGTATCCCCTGTCCCCTCATAAGGTTCTCGACGTATTTTACTGCCTTAAGGTCAGCCTGCCCTTTCTTCCAGTTGTGCCGAGGCTGAAGCCACATGGTCATGTCGTACCCGCAGTAGGTACATACCGGTGCACCGATATAGCGGAAAAGCTTACTGCACTTCCGACAATGGCATGCCTTGTATATCCCTTCCATACCGCATCTCCTGCATTTCTTTTTCCGTGATTACCCCCGCACCCAGAAGGTAACCGTAGAACTGGTCGTAGAAAAGATCCTTGTAGTTCTGCTTCCAGGACGTTACCTCCATACGGTCAGGAGTAATTCTTTCCTTCTCCTCCATCTCCGGAGTCCAAATCTGCCTGTAGACCGAGTACCGAACCGATTCGGTAAACCCGATGCAAGCCATTGCGGACGCCATCACTCGGTCGTCATTCTCCCCTCCCTCGGTCTGGAATTCTCCTCCGGGTAGGACGTAGATTTTGGACATCTCCACGATAAGCCTTTCGCTTCGAGGGATAAGAATACCTTGAAGGAAAAGGTCTTTGATCGCGTACATCATCCGTTGCTTTGTCCCGCTCGGTCCCCCGGTTGTCTTCCAATGCCAGCAATTGGGTTTGCTTAAGCTATCCACCCTCTTGTAGAGGTAATGCGTGATGGCGTTTCGGAAATCGAGCATGTTGCTTGGTTCCCCGCCTTCATAGGTTCGAGGAAGCTGCTGGAGTCGAAAAAGCTCCTGCATGACCGTGGACCCTCCTCCATTGATTTCGAGGATAAGGAAAACGTCTTTGTATTGACCGCACACGTACGCAATGGTCCATGCGAACTGATAAGCCGCAAGAGACGGGGTGCAAAACTCAGCAACCTGTTCCATTCGGTTTGCCCAGCATCGCCAAAGGCTAAAACAGAAGTTGGAACCGAAATCGGTGCATCCCCATGCGGGATCCGCCCCCATTACGTATTTCGCACCCGGTGATGGAGGTTGCCAGATGGAAAGATCGGAATCCTCCGGGTCGCAATCGAGAACTTTGCAGTTAAGAAAATCCGAAGAGTATTCGAACCTAAGCGATCGGATAGGCTCTCGAACGTGTCTATCGATGCATCGGTTAAGGTAAATCGAAGGAAAAAATCGGGAGCCTGTGCTTTGCCAGGCGTACTCGGGAGTGGGTGGGAATTCCTGGTAGAACGTAGAAAGATGTCCTCGAAACTTTTCTTCGCACGTCATCCTGGCCCATGCGATTTGCTCATCGGTGATATCAAACCCAAACTGTTTCTTTACCTCACTGACCCACTGCTTCTCCTCTGGAGTGAGTCTTCCGTTCCACCATTTTTTAAACAATGGATGGTTTCTTGGGATGCGCCTCGATGGATTCCTCCACCAACCAAGGAAGATGGCAACTTGTTCTGAAGAATTCTGCGCTTTGGTCCAGATCTCGCGGAAAAGGTTATCGATACCTTTCGCTGTCCCTTCGAAGATTCCTAGTCGATACGGGTTTTTCTCCGCAAACGAAGCCATGAGAGAATCGTAGTTGGTGGGATCTTTCCACAACCCCATCTCTGTCCCATAGATATAGGTAAGCCCTTCCCCTCTTCCAAGTTCTCCTCCCTCGAGTCCCCCGTATCCCGCATGACGAAGAAAGAGGGTCGAGCCATTGGCAAGCCCTACACAGTAACGGTTATCTTCCGCGACTCCACTCGTCCATTCCTCGGGGAGACTATCGATCATGAAGCGAATCTTTTTCCGTAAAGATTCTTTTCCTGGATCGTCGCCCGCGATGAGCATCCCCTGAGTCCCCGGGAGAGCTTCACACACGTAGATGGTGATGGCGCAGGAAAGGGTAGTAATCCCCTCCTGCCGTGATTTTAGGATGACGAACCTGTGCTTGCCGTTGGCTAGGCCTACCTTGATTTCATCAAGAAGGTACCTTTGAACGGGATTAAGGTGCAGAGGGATTATCCCTGATTCTTTGGATCGGATCTTTATCTTCGAGGCAAAATCAAGGAAATTCGGCTCCTCGAAAAGGTGGATCGCCATACCGGA
>NZ_CAJNOB010000049.1 GCF_905250085.1 Candidatus Methylacidithermus pantelleriae | reverse complement strand
AACCCCGGGACGCGAATCGCGGGCAGCACTGTTGTTTGGCCGGCGTCCCGGATGATCTACCCTGGTAGGCGAATGGTTGTCGATGGTTTTAGGAACGGTACGGTTATAGAGGGAAGAGAGTTTTACTAGAGGCATCGGTTCGCGTTTTGTAGGGTTTTGATGCCTGTGGACGGGATCTCTCGCTGCCAGGTGCCCTGTGGGACGTGGCGAACACCAGCGCTCATACGTTCTCGACTCTGAGGACAGTCGCTAGGAATGGACTCCATAACTTAGCGGGGCTGGCCCCTAACCGGCTTGTGCCAGTGGGTTTGTGCCATTTTTCCGCGGGCGCGTGAAAAAGTGGATCGATTGGTGTAGAGGTTCAAAAAAGGGTTCCCCACCAGAGTCCGTGAGCCGCAAAGAATCGGTTGGGTCCCTTTGTTTTGGCCCAAAAGATGGATCGTAGGCTTGGCCGGCCTCAGGTGGTTCCGCAAATCGATCCGGCCGGGCTAGCATCTCAATATATCGGAATCCAACCATACGTGCCTTCATCCACGCGCCAATGGATCCCCCCAAAGCTCGGCATTGGCTCTTGCAGGCGGTGATGTACCCGCTCCTCGTACGTTTTAGAAGGATTTTTAGCATCTTGTGTGCAGACGTTTCGCAGGAATCCCTCAAGCTCAAATCCCTTCCTGGTTGTGAACCTTGTCCAAAACTCATCCGTTCCATGCGTACACCGCTCGGGAGAGGCTGGAACGACCTTTTGCGTCGCCGGCGATCCGGATCTTTCGCGGACTCGTTGGCTTCGCTTGGCTCGAAAGCCCGTCGTATCCCAGCGTTTGGTTCCGAGCTTGCCCGAAATGGAGTGTCGGAGGACCTCATCCTAAAAAGTTTATCGCATCTAACCAACCGATCGGCTTCGCCGTTGCTCGCAGCATCCCCTCCCCAGGTTTTCTCACTCGATCCTCCGGGCTTTCACAAAAGCTGTGCAAGCTCCCCGTTTCCTTGGATCTGCAGCCTTCGATCCCAAGCAGCGACTTTCCTTGTTTGCGCTCCGGTCACTCCACGTGTTTCCGACAAGGCCTAAAAAAACGTATTGCCATCCGAAACAAACTAGAGCATACGTATGTTACAGTCTTGTCGGGGAGAGAAGTAGGCGAAAGATCCCTCGAAAAGGAGGGAGCACTGGCTCCCTCGGGCGGTAGCTTATTCTTCTTTACCGCTCACCGGGTGAGAAAAAAGTTCCCTTGCTCCTTAGCTAAAGAGTTCCCTCCGGTCGGAAATTCCCTTTTGCGCCTTTCCGCGAAAGGTGCTGGAAGTCAAAAACCGCCTATCTTCGGCCGCATCACCTAACCGTCGCCTAAGCGAAGACAACGCGCCTGTAAACGCAGTGAATTGGGCGAGTCAGGAATGGTGGGATTCGTGGCTGGGGTTTTCGCTCGTATTAGCTCGTACCACCGATACAGGGATTGGAGCTCCCGCTGCGATCCTCGGATAGGCCTCTTAGCTTGGGAAATCCTTTTGATCGATAGGGGAATCAACGTCCCTCCAAGGTGATGAGCCTCCGGGTTTCCCTGTCGCAGGGAGTCGCAGCTCAATTGTTCTCTTATGACACGCTACAAGGATAGGTGGGGAGTGGTCAAGGGGCTGGTTGATGAGGTGTGCCGGCACCGAGGACCGACCAAAAGATATGCGTTCGATAAGCTTTCCCTGGGGATGGATTTCCTTCTCCTTTTGCTGGCCGCCGTGGTGGCTTTTACACTGCGACTCCAGCTTTTCGAAGGGCATTCGCTTGGGCTTTTCGGCAAGCGACACGCGGCGATGGCGGTTACGTACACGGCCTTTTCTCTTCTTCTTCTAGCCAATCGTAGAGTGTACGGGGCGCGCCTATTGCGAGAACCGGGTGAAGAGAGCCGCAACATCATTCGGGCTCTGGCGGAGGCCACCATTCTGGTCATGGTGATTTCGTATCTTGGAAAGCTTTCCGTTTCTCGGTTCTTCGTTCTAGCCACAGGACTAGGAAGTGTCCTTGCTCTTTTGGGTTGGCGTTGGGCTCTTCGGCGGTTTCAAGAAGGTAATGTCCGAATTGGCCGGGAGGAAAAGCGACTCCTTTTCGTGGGAATCACGCCTGAATCCGTAGCGTTAGCTCAAAGGCTAAGGCAATGTTCCTCCCAGGGCGTGACCGTCGAGGGATTTGTAGAAGAGAAACCTCAAAGCGTTTTCTCCGAATTGCCCGTGCTCGGAGAGATTTCCGAGCTTTCTTTGATTCTTCAACGGCACTTTATCGACGAAATGGTAATTGCACGACCGGTTGAGGAGGAAAGCCTGCGAGACCTGCTTTGGGAAGCTCGTCGCCGACGCGTTACTGTCCGGATGGTCGTCCCGTGGCGCTGGGAAGGAATCGAACCGTCCTGGGATCTATTAGAGTTCATCGGAGGGGTACCTCTGGTCCCACTGTGGGACGAACCCATTCCGCGGCTGGGGCTGTGGATCAAAAGAATGTTAGACATTGTTGGAGGGGCAATGGGTTTGGTGCTTTTGGCTCCGGTTGGAGTTGCGATTGCCTTGGCCATCAAGCTCGAGGATGGAGGGCCGGTCTTCTACCGTTCGGTACGGGTGGGGAAGAAAGGGAGGACCTTCTTCTGTTACAAATTTCGTACCATGGTGCCCGGAGCCGATTTATGGAAGGAGAAGCTTTTAGAAAAAAACGAGCGAATCGGACCCATGTTTAAAATGGCCAGTGATCCGCGTGTTACGCGCGTCGGGAAGCTTTTGAGGAAATATAGCTTAGACGAGCTTCCCCAGCTTTGGAATGTCCTAAGAGGGGAAATGAGCTTGGTGGGTCCTCGGCCTCCCACGGTCGATGAAGTCACTCGGTACGAAGAGTTCTCTTGGGAGTATTTAAGGCGGCTGGATGTAAAACCTGGACTCACCAGCCTGTGGGCCGTAGAGGCTCGAACGGATCCTTCCTTTACCCGCGCAGCCGAGCTCGATCGCCAGTATATCGAGCGGTGGAGTCTTTTACTTGATCTTTGGATCCTTTGCCGAACCTTACCGGCCGTGCTCAAAGGGACAGGCCGGTAGCCTTAGACTGGCAGGAGCAGTTACTACCGGTCCTTTGCGTGTCAATGCGACTTTCTGGAGGTCGTTGCACAGGGTTGCACACTTCCGGGAAAGGCCTCTTCCTCGGGAGGGGGAGGTGGAAAACCATACAATCGACAACTCGAGGAGTATGAACGGATCATGAAAAGACATATCCTCCGAATGACAAAAGCCAAAAAAATGCTCGTGGGGGCAGGAACCCTTCTGGGAATGGTCACCATGGCCATAGCCCTTCCGGTCAAAGGGAAAGTTCTCTGGCGAGAAGGAAGGGCCGAAAGGATAGGGGGAACCGGGACCCAAACGCTCCAGGTTGGGGACGAGGTAGGGAACGGTCTTCTTATTCGAACTGGTTCTGATGGCGCAGCGCTTTTGGAATTTTTCCCAAAGTGCTTCGTTTTGGTCCGTCCAAACTCGGAGCTTTCGATCCAAGGATTGGCTTCCGAACAGGTTGGGCAAGGAAAGTATGATGCGGCCAATGTGGAACTTCGTAGGGGCGAAATCTTTACCAGCTTGCACAAGCTAGAGGGAAGAACGTGCTTCTTAGCCGTCAATGTTACCGGACGACGTGTCTATGCAGAAACTGGCCTTTATAGTCTCACAAGACGCGAAGGTAGGGTGGCAGTTGTTCTGGGGCGCGGTCATGCGGTGTGGCACGATCCGAATCGGGCTGGAACCCAACGGGAATGGTCGCTTGGAGCAGGCCAATGGCTTTTCTTTGGAGAGGCAGACCAAGGGGTTCGAGTCGGGAGTGTACCGAAGACAAAGCTTCACGGGGTCCAGCTCGTCGCCCTCAGCCAATTACAACCAGCAGTGACTGGGCTTCAGGGTTGGATAATGCTTCAGGGAGCCTTTGATATGGTAACAAGCGGCCCTCAGACGAATCTACCTCTCGTGAGTCAGTGGAACCAAACGGCTTCTGTCCTGGAGCAGGCTGGCGATCCGCCCGATCCGTTGATACCTCTCCCACCGGTCATCGCTGCTCGTTTGATCGAACATTTAGAAAGGCTTCTGGCAATTTTCCCGCCGAATAGCGCGCAGGCTCGAATGATTCTAGAACTCATTCAGGAAATTAGCCCTCACTAAAGTTGGCGTGTGCCTTTGCACGCCGTTTGTTGGCAAAGGGGCGCGACCGAGGACGGCCCCCCTTTTCGTGGAGCCCAGAAGCATGGACGTTCCATTTCGCAATGGCTGGACGTTTGTTCCAAAATGGGTGCCTGGGAGCAGGCAGATCCACTTTACAGGGTTAATCCATCTGATAGTGGGGAGCCTGACTCTCCTTGGTGCCGCATTGGGTCCAATGGAAGTGCTCGGTAAAGAAACAAAGGGGAAGAGCCCCCTGCACCTGTCCAGTCGAGAGCCGGTGGTGGCTGGGAAACAAACAGGCAGCTTGCCAGGATACGCAGTGCGGCCGGGTGACCTACTGCGGATTCATGTGTTTCAGGAGGACGATTTGGATACAGAGGCCCGGGTGAGCGAGGATGGGACAATTCACTTTCCCTTACTGGGCCGGGTCCTGGTAGCAGGGAAAACCACCCATCAAGTTGCAGCGATCCTCAAAGAGCTTTTGGGGAAAGATTACCTCGTCAATCCGCAGGTAGTCGTCTCGGTCCTGGAATCCGAGCAAAAAATCACGATCCTAGGCCAGGTGCAAAAACCAGGGGCTTATGCTCTCCCGCTGGAAAGGCCTCTGAATCTTCTGGAAGCCATTGCCATGGCGGGTGGATACACCCGGCTGGCCGATCCCGGAAGGATTACCGTCAAGCGCAAAGAGGGTGGCAAAGAAAAGGTCTACCGCGTAAACGCCAAAGCGATGGCCCATCGGGAAGTCGAGCCTTTTACAGTGCTGCCGGACGATATCATTACGGTGCCGGAGAGCCTTTTTTAAAAGGCAGTCTTACAGTCTTTTTGGAATTCGCGGGCAGTCGTAGGGCAAGTCTTTGCCCTTTCGGAGCGTAAAATGATGCGAACCAACCCACGCGTAGAGGAAGGTTACACCCCAGCGGAAGAAACGAGGCCCGTTGCTCAAGGTCCGCCGCTCGATGACGGGGGTGGTTGGGATGTGGAAGCGAGGAAGTTTCTAAGATTGGCACTGATTGTGGTGCGGGAGGGTGCTTGGATCCTGGGGATCTGCCTTATTCTTGCTCTTTTGGCAGCGAGTATTCATTTGATCACAGCTCCGCGTGTGTATTTGGCCCGTGCTCTCCTGGTTGTGGAAGCCAGCCCTCGGAGAGTGGCTAATGTCGAAGACGTGGTGCAGGAGGATCTCCGAACCGTTGAGGCCGTGAAAACGGTGCAGGAAACGCTAACCGGGAGGAGCGTCTTCCGAAACGTCGCGAAACGAAAAGACGTCTGGTCGGATCCGGTGCTCGCGGAAGAGCTCCGCAAAGCTCAAAAAAGAGGGGGGCCGGAACCTGTTGTGGAATACTTGAGTCGAAAAGTTCATGTGATTTTACGTCCTGGTACACGGCTTATTGAAGTGGTCGCGGAGGCGGGGAACCCCAAAAGCGCAAGTCTTCTTGCCAATGCTGTCGGTGAGGAAGCCATCC
>NZ_CAJNOB010000048.1 GCF_905250085.1 Candidatus Methylacidithermus pantelleriae | reverse complement strand
GTGCAAACCCGAAAGAGCGGCGCACCCACTCGGGACTTTCTCTTCGGCCAGCAACGCGTCAAGCTTGGTCAGGAGGATGGCCAGCCGGCGCTTTTTTGTTGCAAACCGTTCGATCCCGGCATCTTTTCCTCGAGCTCACTGACCACCCTTTCCACTCTCCCGATCCCGCTCCTTAGCTTCCTCAATGAGCTTGTGCCACCTTTCTCCGATCAACGCGATGGTTCCTTCAAGGTCAGACCCGCAGGGCTTGGAACTCTCGGGCGGCCAAGCCAAACGGGAGTAGGAGCGATTAGGAGCGATCAATTACCCTCGTTGAGCGAAACACAAAGCCCGGATCTGGCACAAAAAAACTCCGCTCCCGCTCGCCCGGAGAGCGCCCAATAGGCACCATCGAGAAGCAAAACCTCTTCCGGCATCAGGCTCAAACGTGTCTCATACGTGAAAATTGGCAGCTTACTCATCCATGGCTTCCGAGCGCCTTCTCGGCACGCTTGCTTGTGCGGATTTCTTCTCGGTAAAACCTGCACACGATGAAACGATCTCCTCATTGAGCTCGCGCACGATATCGTCGGTCATCTCATTCGGATCCACCACCACGATCGATCGACTCTGCGCGCCCAATACCGTTTTCCGGTACCCGAAGCCGAAGTGCATCAGCCGGTCGCACGATTCGACCAGGATGACGCCAACCTTGGGATCTCACGGAGCGGCGCGATCAGCCCCCTTCCGATGGCCGTTCATCCCGGAGCCGACCTCACTGACGGACCTTCCCGATCCACAACGGTTTGCCAGAGAAAAACTCGGAGAACCCAAGCCAATTGCCCTTCTCAATCCGCTTTTTCGTGGCCGCTGGACACCGGCGCGTGGAGGGCCACCCCATCGGGTTGTGGAGACTCTGCACGAACAATGACCGTTCCAGTTAGTAAGTATTCTGCCGGAAGAAGCAAACGCCCCTCCTTCCGCCTCCGCCAAACCGTCTTCTAGTCAACCCCCTACCGCTTGGCCCACACACTCAAACTTCATTTGGATATGCGGCGATGAAGAACCCTGTGTGTCTCGTTTAGCTCTTGGCAACCCCCCTGGAATTTTTCTACCCAGGATTTTTGCTGGGCCGCCGCCGGAGATGAGGCCGCCTTTCCCACCGGTACAGCCGCGCAATCGCACCGTTGTCCAAGCCCGGCCTCGCGTCGGCCTAACGCCCTATGGTAAAAAAGCAAAAGAAAAGCTTTTTCTCCCTCTCTCAATGGAAGCAACCTCTGCCGCCACCTCTCAGCGACTCCGCGAGCTCGGAGCGCTCGTTGCCTATCTAGGCCTTAGCGTCGCAATGGGAGTGCTGGCTTTGCCGTGGGTCTATGCCGCATTTCATCCCATGTTCCCTCAACCTCCCCACCGGTACCTGCACCGGTTGATCCTTGTGGCTCTTGTGGGACTTTTTCCCCTGTTTCGGAAAAAAATGGGCGCGCGATCTTGGCCGGGAGAATTCTTCACCCTTGAGCCGGGATGGGCAAGTGAAGTTGGGTTCGGATTTTTCTTTGGTATTCTCTTCGTCGCGGCGCTTTTAGCTGAAGCTCGGAGCTCGGGTCTCCCCTCTCCCCTCCACATCCCAACAGTCGCAAGGATTCTTTCGCTTTGTGTCCAAGCGTGGGGTGTTGCACTGGTGGAAGAGTCTTTTTTTCGTGGAGTCATAGCGGCTAATCTCCAACGCACACTAGGAACGCCTTCGGGTCTTTTCGGCTCAGCTACCCTCTTTTCGCTGGCGCATTATATCGGGCACCCAGGCAAAGCACCCTGGCCCAAAGAAGGAGACGTTCTCCAAGCATGGTCGGCGTGCTTTGGGCCCCTCCTTGACGGTGCATGGTGGGAACCTCGCGCTTTGATCCTTTTCTTGGCGGGGTTGGTCCTGGCGGCTGCCCTTTTTCGAACTGGTCGCCTTTGGCTTTCGAGCGGCCTTCACGCAGGCTGGGTCTTTGCACTCCGGCTGGGAGAAGAAATGGCTGGCAGCACTAAGCCCGCTTGTTTTGTTCTCCCATTGGAGGTGGGAACGTGCCTTGGCTTAGGTATTTGTTTGCTTCTCCTTTGGCTTTGGAAAAGTGGGAAAAGCGTCTAGCCTGGTTCCGCAGGCATACGGAAGAGCTAGGCGCACTCTTTTTTCCCACGGTTCGTGTTGCTCACCCTCTTGCTCTCCAATCCCCCCTTTGTCCTTCTTGTGGAAAGGAAGGAGTCAAAAACCCCAGGGTTTGCCCGAATTGCCAACAACATGGACCGTGGGCATTTTTGTGGGCACGAGCGCCCTACCGGGCTCAGGGAGTCGTGTGGGAAGCGATCCATCGCTTGAGCCATCGCGGGGAGAGCTTTTGGCTTCCTAGGCTCGCAGATTGGCTCGAGGAAGGATTCCGGCTTTTTGCTGCGTTCTTTCCCTGGGATGCTCTCGTTCCAGTACCGTTGCATCCGGTTCGGCGCAGGGAGCTCGGCTTTAACCCGTGCCTAGAGCTTGCACGCATGCTAGGGATGCGCCAGAGAATCCCTGTGTTAAACTGTTTGTACACCGTGCGAGCTGGCAGCTCGCAAAAAACCCTTACCGCGCCGGAACGGGCAATGGATCACGATTGTGCGTTTCGGGTCAAACGAGGTTTTGACCTCCAGGCCCAGTCGTTGCTAATCATTACAGATGTCCTAGTGACTGGATTGACCGCGCAAGGATGCGCGCGTGCTCTCCAACAAGGTGGCGCGGAACGGATTGCGGTTTTGGCGGTTGGACGCGCCGAGTGAAGGTCTACTCGGGTCTTGCAGGTGGAAGAGGTCCGATCCATAAGAAAAGAGAGTCAGCCCATCTTGGAGGAGAAATAGAATCGAGCGCTCGCAAGGATCCAACCGAAACGGAATCTCGCACAAGTTTTCGGGCAAAAAAGACCTTCCCTGGGCAGCCCATTAGCCATGAAAGACCCTGAACCTCAAGAAGCTCTAGCCCCGAGCAGAAACTCTCGCAAAATCCATATCCCCGCTGGTTTGTGGACCAAGTGCCCAAGCTGCAGCGAGCTGCTCTACACCAAAGAGCTGATAGAAAACCATAAGGTCTGTAAGCGGTGCGGTTATCATTTTCCGATGACGGCTTGGGAACGAGTGGGTTTACTGCTCGATCCCGGATCCTTCGTGGAAGATCCTAAAGGACTGCTTTCCTGCGATCCGCTCCAGTTTCATGCCGCTACTAGCTATCAAGAACGACTGGCCTATTACCGGAAAACAACAGGCCTAGAGGAGGCCGTGATTTGTGGCGTTGGGAGGATCGAGGGGAAAAGGGTAGCTTTCGCTTCGATGGATTTTGGCTTCTTGGGCGGAAGCATGGGATCGGTTGTAGGGGAGAAAATCACCCGGCTGATCGAACGAGCCGACAGAGAAGAACTTCCTTTGGTGATTGTGGCAGCATCTGGTGGGGCGCGAATGTATGAGGGCATTCTTAGCCTCATGCAGATGGCCAAAACGGCAGGGGCTTTGGCACGCTATTCCCGCAAGCGTCTACCGTACATCTCTGTGTTAACCAATCCTACGATGGCCGGGGTGCTGGCGAGCTTTGCCTCCCTGGGTGACGTTCTTTTGGCCGAACCCCAGGCCATGATTGGCTTTGCAGGAACCAGGGTTATCCGGGAAGCCGCAGGGCAAGAATTGCCCAAGGGCTTTCAAACCGCGGAATTTCTGAAGGATCACGGTCTAGTGGACCGGATTGTGCCAAGACAAGAGCTTCGGGAGACTCTTGCTAAGCTCCTTGACTACCTCGTTCCCGGTTGTCGTTCACGCACTTAAATCCACCGAAATTTTGCCTATCAGGGTTGGCTAGCGCCGGTCCGTGAACGTAGCGATTATAATTGGGACGGGAGGCGTAACACTCGTACCTCGACGGGAACAACGCCGGCATGGACCATACCCAGTTCCCTAGCAGCACCGAGGGAAACATCGATAATCCTTCCCTTGACAAAAGGGCCGCGATCGGTAATCCGCAGAACCGCCTGTTTGCCATTGAGAAGGTTCCGCACCCTCACCACCGTGCCAAAAGGAAGATGGCGATGCGCCGCGGTATGAGCCCACTGGTTGTAACGCCCGCCGTCTGCCGTGGGTTTGCCATGAAATCTCCCCCCGTACCAGCTTGCATATCCCCGCTGCGTTGCCCCAACCCGGACATGATAACCCCATCGAGAAAAACCAGGACCCGCACAACCGACAACGAAAAGGGCCAAAAGAAGAAGAAAGACAAAAGACAAGATTCGGATCATACTACGCACGGCTGCCGAGTTTAGCCGTGCGCTTCTCCCCAAGGCAAGCCAGAAAGAATGAATTTATCCCTGACTCGATGGACCTTCCTACTGGTCACACTGGCTCTTTATTGGCCTTCCCCTAACCACCAAGTCCTGGCCAGAGATATCCCTCACCAAACCCCAGCATCAGAACTTTTCGTAGCGGGGCTTCGCTTTGTCATCCCGGCTTCCTGGGAAGCGGTCCCACCAGCCACTCCCATCCGGTTGGCTCAATGGCGCGTTGGAATACAAAACGCTGAGCATAAAGGAGAGCTCGTCCTTTATTCCGTTCCCCAGAGCCTTTTGGTTACCACGGAAGCCATCTTGCAAGAATGGCAAAGCCTTTTGAGTCCCGCGGCTTACACACCTCCAAAGTGTGAGATTTCCTCGCGCATTCTGCCTTCGCTTTTGGTAACCGAGGTCTATCTCCGCGGGACCTATCTCGATGAGGAGGTACCCCCGGGGGTACCGCCTCGGATTCGGACAAACTGGGGTCTTTTGGGTGCAGTGGTCGAGAACGCCCAAACGCGGGTTGCTCTACGCTGTACGGGCCCATTACATTTTACGGAAAACTTTCGCCACGAGTTTGAGCACTGGTTAGACTCCATTCGCCCAGCTGTCGACCAATCGCCTTCTCCGAGCCGATCGGTTCCTCTACGCGCGTTGGGCTTAAGGCCGTAGTGAGTCGTCGCCCCTCTGCTTCGACCTCTCCCCTTGAGTGATTGTGAGGGAGAGGAGGAAAAAATCGGCTTCATCCAAAAGCAACCTCCTCGATCCTGGCGTGCCGAAAGGATCCTGTGCCTGCCGAAAGCCTCCATCTCTCTCCTTACATCCCACCGAAGTTTTTTTTCTACCCGGTCCCTCCTAATCGAATCGAAAATAGGGGGGTGGAGCGATCACGAAACGCTCTGCGCGGTTAAAACCAGAAGGGGTTGTGGAAGCGGTCCCCCGCAGGACTCCTTGTAACCCTACGGGGATTCCTTCTCATCGGCTCACGCCCTTCCTAAACAGGGATAGATAACCCTTCCCTTCCGAGGGAAGATCGTCCGGGACACCGGCCCAACAGCACTGCCGATGATCCGCGTGCCGGGCTTTCACCGACAGAGCCCAGGTAGCGCCCATGTCCCCGCTTTCTCGGACAGAGGCGCGACGACAGCCAGCCGATTACCCTTCGATCTGGCATGCGCGCCCGATGCGGCGCTTTGAGTCTCTTCCGGGCACCTGCGATAGAAACGACCATGGATGTTTGGTCCGGTTCCTTCCGGCTAGGGCGAAGGCGACATCACCGCCATCCGAGTAGCCACGACTGTCTCTGCCACGGATAGGCCTTTAGAGAGACCCCATTCTCTCCGGGCACAAGCGCAAAAGACCGTGACCTGGTAAGAACCGATGCCATGACGGCACGCGTGGTTGACCGCTCCGTTCACAGACGTGTGGACCGGGTCGACTTCGATCAGCTCGACTCCGGCGCGAAAAAAGCCTCGTTGAACAACCACGATC
>NZ_CAJNOB010000047.1 GCF_905250085.1 Candidatus Methylacidithermus pantelleriae | reverse complement strand
GAAAAGCGGGGGAGGGGGCGAAAGATTTCGGGTAGCTGGAGCGGGCGCTGGTTCTTGTGGCTTCCCCTCTTTTGTGTCTGGAGAGTAAAGCATGCTTGGGCACGAGTAACGGGAGACCGATTCTATGCCGGATTGGCGACGGGAACATATCCGGCCGGTTGGGGAAGAGATTGGGCGGGTTCGGGTGGACCATGGGTTTCTTTGGCCGTCGTATGGGGCATGGGATGAGCGGGGTAAAGGAGAACGAGGAGGTGCGGTAGGAACGTTTTTTGGGCTCCGGGATCTTTTTCTCTGAAGCTCCAGAGGATCTTCGATGGGACTTCTTCCTATTTTCAAGGGAAAGATCCGAAAGCGTGTGGTGCGATACGGGTCCAGCCCGAGACGGGCGGCCGGGAAACTGGCAAATCCTCTTGGGTTGGTAGGGGGAGTGGCTGGGCGATGGGCGAGCATGTCTTTCTTTGGGGCAACCAGGAGGATTCGGAAACGGTTGGGTGCTGTACCTCGAAAGATCGACCGATCTTGCCACGCTACGCGCCTTGTCGATCGCGTCGAATCACCCGGCGCGGCAACGGCTCGGATGAGCGTTTTTGCATTACCTCGCCAACCAGCCGCGCAAGGCGCAGGAGCATTGTTATGCCCTGCATGAAGCCAAGCCTGACTTTGTCGGGATCGCCATCTATGACCGGCTGAGAGCGAGCCTACCGTCCGATCGCAATCTTGTGCATCGGATGTGGAGGAAGTGCGAGCTGTAGAACGACCTGTGCCAACCGGAGACGCTCCTTTGCTTTGCCGAGGATCAGGGCCGCCATCAGTAAGGAGAACCCTTTGGGCGCGGCGCAAGGCTATGGAGGAGGCGATTAAGGAGATCGGGCGCTCCTTTGCGGACCTTGGACGAGGACCCGGGAGCGCTGACATCAAGGCGAGCAACGAATTCCTTGAGCGGTTGTTCAGGTAGTTCTATCAATCGCCGAACCTGCCGAATCTGATGAGCAAGACCGATCACCACGTGCTGGTGGCTACCGTGCTTGCGAACGCGATTGACCTGGAGATTGGGTACGCGCTTGACGCGATCGTGGCTGCGGCGAGTGCTGCGAAACTGTGCGGGGCCACGTAATGGGCAAGACCACCATCGCCCGCCTGGTCATCATCAACTCGCCATGCCGGGAGCGCGCGCCACTGGCGCTACGACCGGGAGACTCGGACTTTCGATCTAGCCGAAGGCCCCCTCTCTGGCTGGGAGTACGGTGGCCACGCCGGGTTCGAAGTCTTTTGACGACCCCGGCATCTTGGTCGAAATTCCACTGGTCAATGAGATCCGCCCGTGCGTCAAGGCCTGGCGCGAGGCGGGCTATCCGAGGTGTTACCAGCATCACCAAACGCCCATTGGAATGCTCGCTCGACCCCGAGGAGTTCGATACACGGGAGCTTTTTTCTTCTGCTAACTAGAGGCGGTGGGGAGGCTCATCTGGCTTACCGAGGCGCCTGCCTCGGAACCTCTTGGCATTGGGCGTTACGCAGGCTTTGCCGGTAAAAGCCCGGCAGACACAAATGGTCGGCACCGCTATTCGGCCGGGGTCCGGGACGATCTTTCCTGGCGGGGGAATGGTTGTCTATCGTTTGAGGAACGCTTCTAGCTCAAACGGGATATCACAAGGCAACAAAAATTTCCCTGCTGTGTCTGCAGCATGAGGATAGAGCAGCACTAGCTCGCTAGCTTGCGGCTTCAGTCTGGGACAGCCAGGCAGCATGAACGGAAAAACCTGCTCCAAAAGAGACAATCCAAAGTGCTTCGCTTGCGGGCCGTTCCAGCACGGATTCCAGAACGAACAAAACGGAAGGGCTACTCATGTTGCCACAGCGCCACAGGACTTGCCGGCTTTCGGGAACGATCTTTCCGGGGAGTTTGGCTTCCAGGGCGGCAATTACTTCCTTTCCGCCAGGGTGGGCAACAATGCGGCAGATATCTCGCTTTTTCCCCGGAACCCTCTCCCATAATTTGCTCACTGCTTCGGCTGCCAAGTGGGGAACCGTGCGATCGAGAAGGTTCCGGAGTTTTCCTTGCCGATTTTCAAACCGCAGTTTCTGGCGCTCCTTTGGAAGGTGCTCCGAATCAAAATCGTGAGCTTCCCATCCGAGCCCTTTTCGCCGACCCGACCAAATAGTGGCGGCCGCGCCGTCGCCAAAGATGCAAAGACTGACCAAAACGCCGCGATCGTTATCCACATAGAAAGCAGCGGAACAGATTTCCACGGCCACGCAAGCAACCCATCCCTCCGGATGGCCTGCCAGATAAGCGGCACCAGCACGCAGAGCTGGTAAAGCTGCACCACACCCTTGTCCCGCAAGATCAAGTAGGTAGGCAGTGGAACGGAGCCCGGCCAATTCCGCAATGTAACTGGAAAGACCCGGACACAAGTATCCTGTACACGTGCATACAATGAGCGCATCGAGGGTTTCCGCGGTGACTGCCGCTTTGTCCAGGGCACGTTTCAGAGCTTGGTACCCCAGTTGGGGTGCCAGTTCCTCAAACTTACGATTGAGCTGTTCCGAATCCAAATCAAGTGCGCTAGCCAAAGGTTCCAGGGCAAAATGCCTCGATCCGATTCCGCTATCACCTAAAAGAATGCGTTCCACAAACGCGATCGAGTCCGGAGTGAGTACCTCCCGGGCTCGCCGGGAGTCCTTAAGAAAAATTTCCCAGCAATCGCGCTGCGTGTAGGCGTGGGGAGGTAAAGCGGTAGCTATAGCCTGAAGAAACAAGGTGCTCCGATGGCTGTGCTTTTGGTTTTCACCTCATGAAACCCAGTGGGCTTCTGCTGCCCGCTAACGTTTGCTGCCTTCCCATAGACGGTACCCGGACAGCCTTTGGTAGATCCAGGGAAAGGAACGATCCCATTTTCGCAACTGGGAAGCCCCGAACTGGAAAAGCGATCCAGAAAGAAGCGCATGATGAAGGAGACCTGCAAAAAACATACGCTCTCGGAAAGCCCAATGAAGCCTCCGGAAAAGTTCAGCCTTTAGGGAATCCCAGCTGATCTTTCCCAAAGCAAAATCCTCCAGAAGATCCGCCGCCAAAAGGGCCGATTCAAGCGCCATAGCCATCCCATTTCCAGTAAAAGGAGGAATCACTCCAAACGAATCCCCGATGGCTGCCATACCCCGAGGCGCCATTCCAAAATCAAAATGGGAAACACCAATCATACTCTCCCGCAGCGGACCGGAACGCAGTAGTCGAGCGGCAACCTGTTCCAACCCCGCCTCTTCCAAAGCCTTCGCAAACCGCATGAGGGGATCGGAAAAGGTTCCCAGGGGAATTCGTTGCAATAGGGCACATGCATTCACCCTTCCATCGGGGAGCCATGCAAACCCGACGTAGGCACCTTTGCCCACATGAAGTTCCAGGTCACAATCTGGCTGGTCCTTAGTCAGGTGAACCTTTAGGCCGAGCCAAGAGCTTTTGCCTTTCCTTCTTCCCGAAGCAATCACCTGGCCTATTCTATCCTGAATGGGAAGCCGGCTTCCCGTTCGAAGTTCCCCACCGTAACGGACAAACGCTCGAGCAAGACGCGCATCAAGCTCATGCCGGGAACAAACAAAAACGGGTTTTGGAATGGTGGCTTCCCAAACCCGACGTTTTCCGGCAAAAAACGCGACCCTTGCCTTTTTGGCCAGGGGAGCCAACAGATCTTCCAGCCCCAGCTGCCGAACCACTTCATAGGAAAGTCCAGAGATAAATTCACCGCAGGCCTTATGCCTGGGGTAACTTTGGGCTTCGTGAACCGTCACGGGTAGACCTCTTTTGGCAAGGCAAATACCGAGCGCTAACCCGGCTATTCCGCCTCCCACAATCGTGATCGGTTGGTTTTCCTTCACTCTTCTCTGTGGTTTCGTAACCAGGCGATCATGGTCGCCCCTACGCTTGTCCAACCCTGCGCCATTCAAAAGCAATTCTTACGAAAAAAGAGCCTCTCCACCAAACGTATAGCAAACCTTGTCCGTGTTGCTGCTACCCGGATCGATTCCTTAGAGAACGCTTTCCCCTTTTTGGACTCTAGACGTGCGCAAAGGGATGCCAGCTCTTCCAAAGGAGAGTTTGGATCATTTCGGCTACCCAAGCAAAAACGGATAGCTTTCGCTTCCGTGTGCTCCGGGGATCAAAAGGTTGCATCGACCAGTAGGGCCGAAGTCGTCCTCGCCGGGCAACGATTGCTTCAGCCAGGAGTACCCGGAGCGGCAGCTAAGGGTGACAGCGGTGGCCGAAGTCGCGTTGGGAAAGAGAGCCATGGGGGCACTGGGGAGAGCCGCCAGGGTATCGGGCGAGGGCATGCGGCGAAGGATGAAGAATCAACACGGCGGGCCCATCTGGTGGGCTGTGTTGGTGCCGAACGGACCGACTACTGCCCCGTGTGGGGCCGAAAGAGAGACCAGGTAGGACTCGGATAGGTCCATAGTACGGTGGAGCTCGGAGAAAGGCCCCAAACGGGAAGGGGCCTAGAGCTCCGTAGGATGCGTCGGAGGGAGCGAAAGGCACGGGAGAGTGACCGAGAACCTAGAATCTCTCTGGGGGCTTGGCCAGCCCGAGAAGACACGGCAGCGAAAGCGAGGGCGGGCTAGAAAACCTGCCGTGGGCATAATCGAGCTGAAACCTTGTCCGAAAGCCGAATAAGGGAGATTCGAACGCTCGGTTGGATTAGGCGGGGAATGGGAACGGACGACCCGGAGGGAACCTGGAGGAACGGCCCTACCGACAGGGTAGCCCCGGCTGAGGCTCTCCTACTGCGCTCGGCGCCACTCCTTGACTCTGCGGCTTCTCTCTTCCGTTGAGCTTCAATGGAAGCGAGCCTATAGAGCGCGTTTCAGTCCCTAGGGAATGATGATCGCATGTTTTAGCTTACCTGGGACGGCCCAGCGGCTCGCCCGTCCTGTGATTTGGAACGTTGGATCCGCAAAGACACGCATCCTATGGAAGGGAGGGGAAATTTTCGCACCTCGACCTCGACTTCCTGGACGAGGGGCTCCTGTAAGATGGCTGTGGCCACCTCCCAAGCGAGGGATTCCAAAAGGCAACGGGGTCGCGCCTGGGCAAGATCCCGAATGGATTGGCAGATCCGGGCATAGTCCACCGTCTTTTCTAATGCATCGGTCTTGGCTGCGGGAGAGAGGTCTAGGCAACCGATCCTAACGGACAAAAGTACTTTCTGGGGCCAGGCTCGCTCCTCTTCGGTTACCCCCAGCCGCAGCCACAGTTCCATTTGCTCCAGAGAAATCCAATCCAAGCTCCGTTACCTCCCTCTTTTTTCTTTCTCCAGCCTCGACAGGTGTTCTCTTTCTCTTCGGGCTTTTCTCCTACCTGGTCACCTTCCACCATGGGTAAACATGCCTAGCTCCTCCTGAGTGAGAGGCGCAGCCGGGGGATGCGACTCCAAATACGAAAGGGTTTTCTTTAGGTCGTCCACAAAGAGATAGGCAAGCTCCATGGTAAACCCAGGCCGGATCACCGCTCGCTGCACGATCATTTGTTGACAATTGGGTACCAAGGGATAAGTCGGAACCAGCCATCCTCGGGTTCGCAGCCGATCTGCAACGTCATAGAGGCTAAAGGGAAGACGGCAACAAGGATCCAACGTCCAACACACCACCGGAATCCCTTGGTCGCCTTGGTGAACCAGTTGGAAACACTCGAAGCCATCCAATTGACTGGCCAAAAACTGGGCTATCGCAAAGCACTCGGAAAGGATTTTGCGATACCCTTCCCTGCCCAGCCGAAGAAACTGGTAGTACTGGCAAATGACCTGGCTTCCGGGGCGCGAAAACGTGAGCCCGTAAGTAGGGACTTCGCCACCCAGATAGCGGACCGAGAAGGTTAGTTCCCTGGGGAGAAAACTCTTTTCCCTCCACAACACCCAGCCAAGTCCTAGGGGCGCTAGGCCAAACTTGTGTCCTGAGGCGTTGATGGAGACCACTTTGGGGTTGCGAAAATCCCAACGGAGCTGTGGATGGATAAATGGGGCTACAAACCCTCCGCTTGCCGCGTCAACATGAATGGGAATTTCAATCCCTTGTTCCTTTTCCCACCTAGCCAGAGCGGCTGACACTTCTTCCACCGGTTCATAATGTCCCGTAAAGGTAAGACCCAAGGTGCAAACGACTCCAATGGTGTTCTTATCGCAACGTTTCAGAACCTCCTCGGGACGCGCAACCCATTTTCCCGGTTCCATTGCTATTTCCCGGAGTTCCACCTCCCAGTACCGGCAAAATTTTTCCCAGCATACCTGAACGGGACCGGTCACAAGATTGGGAGGTCCTTGCAAGGAACCTGCTCGAGATTTCCACCGCCAGAGAAGCGCAAGGCCCGCCAGGAGGCAAGCTTCACTGGAGCCGGTGGTCGAGCAACCTACCGCTTCTTCGCGCGAGGGCGCGTTCCACAGCTCGGCTAGCATCGCAACGCATCGACGTTCAATCTCGGAGGTTTGCGGGTATTCATCCCGGTCGACAAGATTCCGGTCAAGACCCAGCCCCATGAGATAGCGTGTTTCCGGTTCAAACCAGGTAGTGCAGAAGGTGGCCAGATTCTGGCGGGCGTTCCCATCCAAGAGGAGCTCATCTTCGACCAGCGACAGAGCATGACGAGGGCTCTGGCCAGTAGAGGGAAACGAGTCGCGGGGAACCCAAAGGGAAGGTTCCCCTGGGACGGGAAGCCGCCGCCGCGCTTCTTTTTCTCCGCTGCCCGGGTGTAATGGCATAAGGATCTCGAAGGCTAGA
>NZ_CAJNOB010000046.1 GCF_905250085.1 Candidatus Methylacidithermus pantelleriae | reverse complement strand
ATTCCTGGGCTCTCCGCAAAGGCGCTTTGCGCGCATTCGTAATCGGATGGTGATAAAAGAACCTCAGGCCATTGGCTTGTGGTACGGTCGTTTGTCGCTTTTTCTCGCGGTCACGTTCCTCAAGTCTCTGGGGAGGAGAGGATGGCTCAACAATCCTGCGAGATCCAAGAGCGCCTCATATTTTAGAAGGGCAAATCTTTCGTTCGCCCCGCTGGCCCTTGAATCTTTTAGCGCAAATGAGGAGGAAGGCGACCGTGCAGCCCTTTTAGCTCTTCCGCCCGGTCCTTATGGCATACGAGAATGGCATCATGAGTTTCCACGACAACGAGGTCACTAACGCCACACAGCGCTACGATGCGTCCTTGAGCAAGAACGACGTTTCCCGAAGACCCATGGCAATACACCTGACCCTGAATCGCATTCCCTTGAGAATCCTTTGGCAAAAGTTCCCCCAGCGCCGGCCAGGATCCAAGATCCTTCCAATCAAAACGGGCCTCGACCGCGACCACTGATCGAGCTTTTTCCAAAAGCAGGTAGTCGATGGATCGCTTGGGTAGCTGTGCGAAAGCACTCTCTATGTACGGACGAAACTCGCCTTGGGGAAAGCCAAGAACAAATCGGTGCAGTTCGGGAGCTACAAGCCGGGCTTCTTCCAAAAATGCCTCGCATTTCCACAGAAACATACCGGAGTTCCAGCGAAAATTCCCAGCCTCTAAAAAACCCTCGGCCTCCGACCGAGCCGGTTTTTCCACAAAGCGCCGTACCGGATACCACACACTGGAACCCTCGACGGCAGCTGCTGCCAAATCTAGCTCTAAGTATCCAAACCCGGGAGAGGGCCATGAAGGCGTGATAGCAAAAGTAACAAGCCCATCGACTCGTCGTGCCAAACCCACCGCATCTTGGAGTTGCTCCACAAAAAGTTGCGTATCCTCGATCAGGGCATCGGCAGGAAAAAGACCCACGACCGACTGGGGATCTCTCCGAAACGCCCACCCCGTCGCCAGCGCCGCGGCGGGACCGGTATCACGTCTCTCAGGCTCCACCACAATCTGGTCTGGCGAAAGAAACGAAAGAACGTGGCAAACGCTTTCCCACTGCTCCCTGTTGGTTAGGATAAGAATTTGCTCTTGAGGAACCACCCGCGCGAGACGATCCACGGCTTGTTCCAAAAGGGTCTGGCTCGAAACTAAACGCAAAAGATGCTTGGGGAGAAGCCGGCGGCTCAAAGGCCAAAATCTTTGGCCACTTCCTCCCGCTAGAATGCAGGGATAAAAGGGCGCATCCATTGTTAGCAAGTGGCCTATCTTATCCCCAAAGGGGATTACCGAGGTCAAGATTGGAAACCTAAGACCTACCCAACCGGACCAGTTTCAGAAGCTCTTCAGCATCTTCGAGAGGCTATACAGGCCTTCCGGCCTCAAGAATGAGTTCCTGGCAAACTCGACGAGCTTCAAAGTAGTTCTCCGCAATCACTCGCGCTTTTTGTCTGTGGGAGTCATAATCCGACTCAACGGCTTCCATCGCACCCACACAATCCTCAAGCGTGCGAAAGGCAAAAAGTCCCTCCCCTGAGGGTAGTTCCTCACTCCAACCGGTGTCCTCAACAATCGCTGGTCTACCGGAAGCTAAGTAACATGCGGTTCTCCCGCTAAACCATCCGCTTGAAGAACGCACGTAGCCTTCCTTAGCCACGCTCCATTCGGCCAGGGACAAACGGATAAAGGCTTGATACTTTTCCTCATCCGGTACTACACAGTCTGGTTCCACAATTTCCCAGCCGAGCTCTTGCAAAAGCTGGGTCGGCCGGCGCTTTCCGATCCCTTGTCCCATTGCGATCGTTAGAACCCGCCGGCTCAGCCGGGGTAGCTCACGAAATCGCCAAAACTCGCGGTCTTTCTGACCAAAGCTCATCCCCTGCCAAAAACACGGCAAATAGCTCGCCCAGTTCATAATGGTTGTGTAGCCTAGCTGGGGCGGCTCCGTCGCAAAGGGCCAGCATTCCAAGGCCACTGGGGGCAAAGTTTTCCGCCAAACCAACCCGGCTTCTGGCACAAGACACCCAGACCGGCCCACACAGAGGCCCAAGGTAAAATGACAATGGTGACGCAGGACTCCCTCGGCTGCCCGGGCATCAGTTAACAGCCTAACCTGCGTAAAAAGGGGATCTTGATCCAGATAAACCCACAGGCACCCTCCTTGTTCATAGCCTGCCAGATAAGCTGCACCGGACACATTGACCAAAAGATCTGCATTACGGACCAGATCCCGGGCTACTTCCTCTCCAGCGCCCCAGTATCGGTTTGTCGAACCATCTCGGTAGACCCAATGGCAACCCAAGCCAAATTTTTGAAGAATCTCCTGGAGCCTTGCGGCGTTGCGACGACCGTCAGCCACGTAGGTCTGGGCGATCGGGTCATACGGCCAAGCCCCAGAGTCCTCTAAGTACCACACCTCATGCCCGAGCCCACGAAAGCCAAGGAGATAATGAAGATAGTCCCAAATGACGCCTCCGAAGGGATACTGGGCGATCAAGCCCGTGACTACGATCCGCACAGGCTCCCTCCCACGCCTTCGGCCCTATTTGAGGATGGCCAAGACTTTCGAAAAATGGGGCCCCTTAGCAGAACGCACCAGCTCCCACGCAACCGCTTCTAAAGAAGTTACCAAGACCTCATCCCTTCTCATTTCCCCCAAGGCCAGCTCATGGTCCAAGGGATGCCGACTTCCTACCGCATCCGCTAGCACATAGGGGACCTTTCCGGCCACCCGAAGGTCATAGACTGTTTGCCGGACACACACATGCGTTTCCACTCCGGCTACCAGAATGGTTTTCGGGAAATCCGCTGGCAACATACCTGCGCAGGAAAAGTCAAACTTAGACCGAACCTGGCAACCATCCAGAAACGGCCGAAGAGCTTCACAGGTAGGACCAAGTTTTTCAGGAACCTGCTCGGTAATCAGCACTGGCAACGAAAAGATTTTGGCGATGGCAAGAAGATCTTGTGCTTTCTTCACAATCCTTGGCCCGTCGTGAATCACCGGGAGCAAACGCTCCTGCAAATCCACGATCAGGACTCCAGTCTTAGAAGGGTCAATCCGCCAATCCACCGTCCAACCTCGCATCTTCCTTTTGCCAGCCTCGTTCTCCCCGGACCAAGTCTTGGTAGGTTTCGCGCAAACGAACCACTCGCACTTCTCGCCCCCTGACCATAACCTCTGCCGCTCTTGGCCGGGAATTGTACTGACATGCCATGGAAAAACCGTACGCTCCCGCTGTCATAATCGCGATGCGATCCCCCTGGCGTAACGCAGGTAACCAGCGGTTGCGAGCAAAAAAATCCCCGCTCTCGCAAATGGGACCAGCTACATCCAAAAGCTTGTACCCTGCCCCCCGGTCACGGAGGGGGACCACTTCGTGGAAGGCTCCATAGAGCGCCGGCCGCATCAAATCATTCATACCCGCATCTACGATGACAATCTCCTTTCCACCCTCTAGCTCCTTTACGTACTGCACCTCCGTTACCAGAATCCCCGCATTGCCAACCAGAAGCCGTCCAGGCTCTAAAAAAATGCGTACATCCAGCGAGGCAAGCTTTCCTTCTAGCCGCTCGGCAAGCATCCGTGGAGTTGCTGGAGGCGTGGCCTGCTCCTCCCACCATTCCCGTTTCCCGCTGGCCAATGCTTCCTCATAGACTACTCCAAAGCCACCCCCAAGATCAAAAAAGGAAATCCCATACCGCCGCTTAAGCTCGCTTACCAAGGGCACCATTCGATCCAGAGCTTCCTCAAAGGGCTCCATCCGAGTAATTTGGGATCCCAAGTGCATCTGAACGCCCTTGATTTGTAACCGAGGACTACTCGCAGCACGTTCGTAAACAGCCAGAGCGGCCGAATAAGGAATACCAAACTTACTTTCCTTAACGGCGGTCGCAATTTTCGGATGTGTCCCTGGCGCTACTTCAGGGTTGATCCGCAAGGCAACAGGCGCTCGACAACCGAGCCTCCCGGCGACTTCTTCAATCCGTAAAAGCTCTTGCTCGCTCTCCACGATCAAAGCCAAAACCCCCGCCTCCAGCGCTTCCTGGATTTCCCGGCGAGTCTTACCCACCCCGGCAAAGGTGCACTTTTGAGGATCGCCCCCCGCACGCAACACACGAAAAAGCTCCCCGCCACTTACCAAGTCAAAACCGCTGCCCCGCGCAGCGAGAAGCTCAAGAATGGCCCGGTTCGAGTTAGCTTTGACCGCATAGAGAATCATAGGATTAAGCCCCTTCCACGCCTCAACCAGCCGGTCATAGTGCTCCTCGACTGTCCGAGCAGAGTAAACGTAAAGTGGGGTACCGTAGCGCTCGGCTAGCTCTTCAACAGGGACCTCTTCCACCCAGAGCTCCCCGTTTTCCATGCGAAACTGGTGCATGCTTTTTTTCCTGTTGCGAGGCAGCCAAAAAGTGTCCTGCAAGAGCTTAGCGATGGAGAGCCGATGAAGCTAGCGGGATCTGGTAAGAAGAGGCGATTGTCGTGATTCTTGCCTCCTTTACCTTCCGCTCCCATGGGTGAGCGGTAGGGCTCGCATCTTAAAGAGAACCTTGCCCTACTCCATGAGCGGTTGGGATGCGCTTGGGTTTTGACTCCTTTCCCTCAAACGGATGAGAAGACCCTTTTTTAGAGCCGTTTACTTTTGAAAAAAGTTGGCCTACCCGGCGATTCCCTTTCTAGAGAGGAATAGAGAGGAATGGTCCAACGGAAAAAACGTGTGCCAAAATTTTTCCGTCCTTTCCTACCGACCGTCCTTGGTTGGATGCGGTGCCGATGTGGCCTCAAGACAAAGGATCCTCCCTATCTTCCTATGCTATCAATTTTTCGGATTTTTCCCCTACCCCTTCTGCCCTGCACGGTGCTCCAACCCTTGAAAACACCCAGTCTTTCCTTCTCGAGCGCCAAAGGCTGTCAACCCGCTCAGCGCATCTGACCAGAGGACTGTGTCAGAAACCCTGGACCTTTTTGAGCTCGGGCATAGATTAGCCTCCAAACGAGCACGAGTGCCTTTATCCAAAAAATGCGGCCTGCGTAGCACAAAGGAGAAAGCCAACAAATGGAAGAGTCCTCTAAAAAGGGAAGGAAAAAGCAAACCATGGGCTTTCCTTCCAAATCTTGGAGGGAGCTTGTTTTTCGACCACGACCACCAATACCCGTGAAACGAACCGTGGCAAGGCTTTGCCAAACTCGGAGCCCCAGGGCGATCCGCAGGGACAACGAGCGAGCTCTCGAAAAATTTACAAAAAATGCGTGATTCTCAACCCGGATGGGGCGAAAAGGATATACAAGCCTGCAGCGATCAGCTTCTTCCCACTCCTCGCCCCAGGGGAGGATGGTTGCGGCTGGAAGGCAGCACTCGAATAAAATCGTATGACAAAAGACAATCGGCTTGACGGAACTCCACCTCTGCCTTGGAACCAGTGGATCAACCTAGCCAGCAAGGAACCCTTTCGGATCCTCTTCCCGCTGGGAATCATTCTCGGAGCTGCAGGCGTTGCGGTTTGGCCGCTTTTCTTTCTTTACGGGATCGTATGGGCACCTCCACCCATCAGCCATCCGAGGATCTTAATCGAGGGTTTTGTGGGCAGCTTCATCTTAGGGTTTCTAGGGACCGCCATGCCACGACTCCTAGAAACTCCTGCGTTATCCCTGTGGGAAACGGGATCGATTGCTTCGGCGCTCCTTACGGTTGGCCTCTTCCAGTTTTTCGGAATGCCTGCGTGGGGAGACGGGCTTTTTGCAACAACTCTCATTTTTTTCCTTCTTAGGCTAGCAAGCCGGTTCCCCAGCCGGCGCGACAATCCACCACCCAGTTTCCTTCTGGTGATTTTTGGCATCCTGGGCGCGGCAGCCGGAGCAATAACTTTATTTCTTGAAGAAAAGGGAGTCATTTCCTTTCCCATTCTCTATCACCTTGCGCTTCTTCTCCTCTACCAGGGGTTGCCTCTTTTGCCCATTCTTGGAGTCATTCCCTTCCTTCTGCCGCGGCTTTCAGGTATGCCGAACCCAGAGGGCCACCTTGAGGCTGGCATCTCAGCGCCCTTTCGGGGAAAATTAACACAATTCACTATTGCTACTCTCCTTCTACTTCTTGCCAGCTTTCTTTGGGAAGCGCTGGGACACCCATTCGCAGGGGGACTTCTCCGTGTCGCCACCGTGATTGCTTACCTTGCCTGTGTGGTCCGGACCCCTTGGCAATTTCTTGCCGGGAAAAAGACAACCACTAGCTGCGCCATTCTGGCGCTCCTTCTTTCCATTGTTGGGCTCTTTCTTAGTTCATCCAGCGTTCCCTTTCGTATTGCTTGGCTGCATCTTTTCTTCTTAGGAGGAGTCAGCCTCCTCATCCTGACCGTGGGAACCCGGGTAATCCTGGGCCACAGTGGCAGAGTCCGACTCATCGCAGGCCGGTACCCACCGCTTGCGCAGGCAACCGCAGCCGTTTTCGGCGCCGTTGTTTTCCGTCTTGCCGCAGACTTCGTTCCATCCCAGCGGGCTCTTCTCCTTTCCATAGCCTCTTTTTTATGGCTGGGAGCTCTTCTGAGATGGACCTGGGATGTCCTTCCCAAAGTGCAGTGCCCGGACCTCGAAGCCTAACGAGGCGAGGCATGCCTTATAAGCAACCAAGAGGTCTCCTTGTGGCCGTTTCCGTTATTACGGCAGTCTCATCGCTTCTGGGAAGTGACCTGAAAGGGTGTCAGGCTCCTCGGTTCTAAGTTGTGGGGTGCATGTCTCAACATTAACCAGTGTGCCGCGCGC